>JANXSI010000359.1 GCA_025352765.1 Devosia sp.
GGTGCCGAGGTCGATGGTCTCGCCGAGCGCGAGGTCCTCGTAGTGGCGGCGGTCCTGGGTGATGGGATTCATGGCGCGTTGACGTATACGTCAACCAATGCCGCGCCGCTAGAGCAGCAGCGGCAGCAGGGTCACGAGGCCGAAATAGCCAACGAAGCAGACGAACGACAGCCCGATCAGCCAGATCGGCAGCTTGCCCGGCGCGCGGCCGACGATGACGCCGATGGAAATCAGGATGGCACCGACGCCGAAGGCCGAGATCAGCAGCCGGCCGAACCAGCCCAGCGTGTGCTCGGCAAAGATGATGACGAAGGGCGCGAGTGCCGTGAAGATCGCCGGCCCGATCAGCCGGCGCACGCGACCGACCCGCTGCACCACCGCGACGAGGATGCCGGCGACGAAGAGCACAATGCCGGCCGTCGCCACCACGCCCAGCGTGTCCAGCTTGCCGCCGAGCAGGCCCGCCGGCGCTGCAAAGAACGCGGCGGTCATGGCCAGCCAGCCGCCAAAATAGGTTTCAAACATCGCAATGATTACCCAGGCAATGGGCGAGTTTTACCGCCGCGACTGGCAGCCGGCAAGATCGCGCGAGCAGGGGCCGGCGTTGTGAGCTTGGACATCCCCTCACCCTGGCCCTCTCCCCGGAGGGGCGAGGGGACGCTAGAACAGAATCCCGTTGACCCCCCTGCACTTTCAGTGGCGAGGGGCACCAGCACTGAAGCCCGCGGTTCCCCTCGCCCTTCTGGGGAGACTTGGGAGCGCCCGGAAATCGCTCCAGTGGAGCGATTTCAGCGGACAAGGCCCGGCAGGGCGGTGGCCGAGCGAAGCGGAGGCCGGGTGAGGGGCTTTGAGGTGAGAAGGCCATGAGAGCTACGCTCGAACTGGCACCCTCACAGGCCGCCGAAAGAGCGCCGTCCTAGAATCCACCCACGGCGTCGGCGAAGTACAGCACCGGGAGGGCGGCGTAGAGGATGCAGAACCAGCCCAGCAGCACCGCGGCGA
Source organism: Devosia sp. (assembly GCA_025352765.1). Classification (GTDB taxonomy): domain Bacteria; phylum Pseudomonadota; class Alphaproteobacteria; order Rhizobiales; family Devosiaceae; genus Devosia_A. Next base: position 1,003 of record JANXSI010000359.1, read on the forward strand.
CGCGGGTGTTGCCGAGCCGCGACATCGCCCAGAGCACCGCCACCACCTCGGCCACGAGGTAGATCAGCGCCAGGAGTCCCAGCAGCGATTTGGGGCCGGTGAGCAGCGAGCGGAAGACGTCGCCGACGAGGAAGGCGGCGATATGGGTGATCAGCAGCGGCACCAGGAAGCGCACCACCATCTGCTGGCGCGCCCACAGCGACCAGAGCAGGCCGACAACAAATCCTGCGAGCGACAGCCCGAGGATGGCGCGGGTCAGGATGTCGGCCCATTGCCGATGTTCCCCCACAATGATCGCCCAATAGGCGAGGGGCAGGGGCGTAAAGAACGACCAGAGATAGGACAAGGTTCTACCGGCTCTAGGTGTTGAACCGGAACAGCATCACATCGCCGTCCTTGACGACGTATTCCTTGCCTTCGTCGCGGGCCTTTCCGGCTTCCTTGGCAGGCACTTCGCCGCCGAGGTTGATGTAGTCGTCGAAGGCGATGGTCTGGGCGCGGATGAAGCCGCGCTCGAAGTCGGAGTGGATGACGCCGGCGGCCTGCGGGGCCTTGTCGCCCTTGTGGATGGTCCAGGCGCGCGCCTCTTTCGGGCCGGCCGTGAAGTAAGTCTGGAGTCCGAGGAGCTTATAGCCCTCGCGGATCAGCTTGTTGAGGCCGGCTTCCTCGAGCCCGAGGGTCGAAAGGAACTCTCTCTGCTCGTCGTCGGGGAGCTGCGCGAGCTGGCTCTCGATCTCGGCCGAGATCACCACGCAGCCCGCTTCGTGGGTGCTCGCATATTCGGCGACCTTGCGGGAATACTCGTTGCCGGTCGCGGCCGACGCCTCGTCGACGTTGCAGACATAGAGCACGGGCTTGGCGGTTAGGAGCTGCAGGCCTTGGAACGCCTTTTCCTCGTCGGGGTCGGAGCGCTTGACCAGCCGCGCCAGCTTGCCTTCGCGCAGCAGCTCGATCGCCTGCAGCACGAGGCCGTGGGCGATCTTGGCTTCCTTGTCGCCCTGCTTGGCCTTCTTTTCGAGGCCGTTGACGCGCTTTTCGAGGCTCTCGAGATCGGCGAGCATCAGCTCGGTCTCGACCACTTCGGCATCCGACAGCGGGTCCACCTTGCCGGCGACGTGGATGATGTTGCCGTCCTCGAAGCAGCGCAGCACGTAGATCACGGCGTCGCATTCGCGGATGTTGGCGAGGAACTGGTTGCCGAGGCCCTCGCCCTTGCTGGCGCCCTTCACCAGCCCGGCGATATCGACAAAGCTCATGCGCGCGGGCACCAGTTGCTGCGATTTGGCGACTTTCGCCAGCTTTTCGAGCCGCGCGTCGGGGATCGCCACCTCGCCGACATTGGGCTCGATCGTGCAGAACGGAAAGTTCGCCGCCTGCGCGGCGGCGGTGCGGGTCAGGGCGTTGAAAAGCGTCGACTTGCCGACATTGGGCAGCCCGACGATGCCGATCTTGAGGCCCATGAGATTCTCCGGAAAAGGTTGCGCCTCAAATCGGTCGGGGCGAAGGGGAAGTCAATGCTTTGCAGTGCGGGGCGGCCCCTCACCCGGCCTCCGCTGCGCTCGGCGAAACGCCGGGTGAGGAGGGCCTTGCCGCCTTACTCCGGCTTGTCGTCCTTCTTGCCCAAGATCTTGGCCAGCATCGCCGCCATCGGCCCGCCCTCCGGCACCTCGGCGGCCGGTGGGTTCTCGCGCGCGGCGCGGATGTGGCTCTGGCCGGTCGACTTCTTGCGTGTCGGGTCGGCGGTCTCGGGGCGCTCGGCGCGCGCCGCGGCGTCGCCGTTGACCGCGATCGCCAGCTTGTTCATCACGGTGCTGTCGTCGCCCTTGAGCAGCAGCCCGACAGTGTCGGCGAGCGCGGTCAGCAGCGGCTCCAGCCACTCCTGCCGGTCGACTTTCGAGAAGTCCCCCAGCACCCAGTGCAGCACCGCGTCCTTGCTGCCCGGATGGCCGATCCCCAGCCGCACCCGGCGATAGCCGGTGCCGATGCGCGGATCGATCGAGCGGAGGCCGTTGTGGCCGCCATTGCCGCCGCCGACCTTGATCCGGGCCTTGCCGGGGATGAGGTCGAGCTCGTCATAGATGACGGTGATGTCCTTGGGCTCGAGCTTGTAGAAGCTCGCGGCCGCGGCAACGCTCTCGCCGGAGTCGTTCATGTAGGTCTGCGGCTTGAGCAGCAGCACCTTCTCGCCGTCGATCGTGCCTTCGGCGACGACGCCCTTGAACTTGTCGCGGAACGGCGGAAAGCGGTGGCGCGACGCGATGGCGTCGGCGGCCATGAAGCCGATGTTGTGGCGGTTGTTGCGGTATTTGTCCCCGGGATTGCCGAGGCCGACGATCAGATGCATCGCCTGTCTCCCGGGCAGAAGGCGGGGACGGCCGAAGCCGTCCCCAGACCCGACTTACTTCTTGGGGGCGGGAGCCGCACCCTTGGCAGGCGCCGCGCCCTTGGCCGGAGCGGCGGCAGCGCCACCCTTGGCCGGAGCCGCACCGGCGGCCGGAGCGGCCTCGGCAGCGGGAGTGGCGGCAGCGTCTTCTTCCGAACGCAGCGCCGACGGCGCAGCGATCGTCGCGATGGTCAGATCCGCCTCATGGGTGTGGACCTTGGCACCCTTGGGCAGCTCGACCGACGAGATGTGGATGATGTCGCCGATGTCCTTGCCGGTGAGGTCGATGGTGATCGCCTCGGGGATCGAATCCGCCGGAACGCTCAGTTCCACCGTGTGGTGCACGATGTTGAGCACGCCGCCGCGCTTGATGCCCGGGCTTTCTTCCTGGTTGATGAAGTGCACGGCCACCTGGACGGTAAGCTTGGTGTTGGCTCCAACGCGCAGGAAGTCGACATGCAGCGCGGTGTCCTTGACGACATCGAGCTGATAGTCGCGCGGGATAACGCGGTGCTTGGCGCCGTCGACGTCGACGGTGATCACGTGGCTGAGGAAGCCACCGGCATAGATCGCCTTCATCGCCTCGTTGTACGAGATCGAGATGGGCGTGGGGTCTTTCTTGTCGCCGTAGATCACAGCGGGAATAAAGCCTTCACGACGCAGTGCACGAGCGGCCCCCTTGCCCACCCCGCTCCGCGCCTTGGCCTTGAGTTCGATAGCCATGGAACGTGTCCTTGGGTTGGTGTGCCCCATGTGACATAGGGCACGCGCCCGTCCTCCAGGGGTGACAGGCGCTTCATGGCGGTCGCTATAGTTCAAGCGGCCCCGCCGGGCAAGGGTTCAGCCGTAAAACGCCTGCTCCATCTGGCGTTTCAGCTCATCGGCGGGCGTCCGACCCTGGAACACCCGCGATTCAAAGCGCTGGCCGGCGGTGGTGGTCATGACGACCTTCCAGGTCGAGGGGCCGCCATCGCCTTCATATTCGCTGAGGGTGAAGCCGGCGATGTCAGCACGCGAGAAGCTGTGGCGGCGACGGCCAAAGGGTGTCGTCGCCTCGATCTCGACCCGGCCACGGCCGATGGTCCAGGTGAGGGAAAGGCCGAACAGCCCGGCAAGGATCATCGCGCCGCCGACGCCGATGGCGCCCAGAAGGATCAAGAGGAACGGCAGGCTCAGCAGATTGGCCGGCCAGACGCCGCGCCAGAGTTCGCGCCCCGAAAGCACGAGGATCGTCGCCCCGGCGCCCGCGAGGAACACGCGCATCACCGCATGCGTCGGTGCCGCATGCCGAAACAGGCCGTCACTGCTGGTGTCGTCCATCTGCGCCTCCGGCCTCAGCATGGCAGCGGACAAGTGAAAACCGCGTTTAGCCGATGGTGGGCATTTTCGACGGCCGCTCAGCCGGCCGGCGCATAGCCCTTGGGCGCTTCCATCATCAGGCCGATCAGGTGGCCGTCCGGGTCGCGGATGAACGCCATCCATAGGTCGTGATCGGGCATCGGGGCGGTCAGATGCGGTCCGGAGACGATCGCCACCCCCTTGGCCGCGAGGCCATCGACGGCCAGTTTCAGGTCGGCGACGCGGAAATAGATCGCGCCCTGGCCCCGCTCGACCGGTGCGCCGCCCTCTGGTGGGGACAGCATCAGCCGCACTCCGGCGCAGTCGAAGAAGACGAGGTCGCCGTAGCGGTAGAGTTTTCTGAGGCCGAGCGCTTGCTCGTAAAAGGCCTCCGAACGGTTGGCGTCGCTGACAGCGAGGGCGATCTGGCCGATCTGGCTGATGGGCATGGAGCCTCCAGGGGCAAGTGGTCGGAACCACCCTCTCGCGCGGCGCCCTCGTGGTTCGACAAGCTCACCATGAGGGCGGTTGCGGGCTCAGGATGAGGGCGGATTGCGACCCTGGTCAAGCTCAACAAACCTCATCCTTGCATGTTGGTTGAGTGCTAAGGTGCCGGTGCAGGGTGTTGGTTTGTGCCCTGCGGGAGCGGACGGATTGCGCCTCATCCCGGGCCTGAGCCCGTATCTCAGCACAATCGTCCGCCTCTGTTGATCGTCTC
>JANXSI010000364.1 GCA_025352765.1 Devosia sp.
CGGACGAATTCCGCCATCTGGCGGTCGTCCTCGGCGATGACAACTTTCATGAGCCTGTTCCAACCAATCGACGATCCCTAAAGCATGGCGATGCCGGGACCTTGTCCCCAACTATACAAATTCGCAAGCTTGGACAGGGACGTCGACGGGCGGACGGGAGGTCGTCCCGTCCGCCTTTGGATTCCTAATTGGTGACCTCAAACGTCGCCCACATGCCGGCTGCAAAATGCCCGGCGACGTTGCAGATGAGCAGGTAATGGCCGGGCGCAAGTGACAGCGTCAGTGAACCCGAAGCACCCGGGTCGAGTTCGGACACCTCGCCCTTGTCACCGGCGGCCTCCTCGTCGACACGCGAGTCCGCCGCGACGTAGGGGAGCGGCTTGGTCGGGTCGGCGAGCGCGATGACGAGCATCTCGTGGATCGTGTCGGTCGACGAGTTGGTAACCTTGAACGTCACCACGCCGGCCTTGGCGGTCGCGGGCAAGGCCCTGATCCCCATGGTCGCCGCGGAGAGATCGGGCGGGGGGCTCGCATAGGCGAGATCGGTGGCCATGGTCATTGCGGCGCCCTTATCCCAGAGCGTCACGTTGACCACGGTGGCCGCCAGCGACGCGCCGGTCGAGAGCAGAACCAGGGCTGCCATCAGGCCGCCGACTACGGATCGATGCAGTATGTTCATGGTCGATTTCCTCCATGAGCGGTCCCGCGGACTTCATGACCGCGGAAGGCACGCCCGATGGCGTCGATAACAGCACCAGCGGGCCGCGGCGTCCTTGAGCAAGCTCAAGTGCCGGTGGGGGCGGGCGTGGCGGACCAATTGCCGGCGCGCGGTTCAGTCTCACAGCGTGCGATGGACTTAACCGGAAACTACGATATAGATCGCATCTATATCTCTTCGGAGAAAGCGTCCAGAGCGTTGGTGCCATGAGCCGAAATTTCCTGTTGGTCGACCCCGAGGAACGGCCCGATGTATTGCGCGGGCTTGCTTCGCCGGTGCGAGTAAAAATGCTCAAGGCGCTGCATCTGCGCGGCGGCCTCAATGTCAACGATATGGCGGGATTGCTCGAGCTGCCGCAGTCGACCGTCTCGTCGAACCTGCAGATCCTCGAGGAAGCGGGGCTGATCCGGACGGAAACGCAGAAGGCCCGCAAGGGCAATCAGAAGATCTGCTATGCGGTCTATGACGAAGTTCTGGTGATGTTCAAAGAGGGCGTCGCCGCCACGCGCCCCGACACGATCGAGGTGGCAATGCCGGTCGGCCTCTACACCAGCTGCGAGGTCAGCGCACCGTGCGGGCTCTGCTCATCGGAGGGGATCATCGGGCTGCTCGATGTGCCCGACACGTTCCTCGATCCGGGCCGCATGCGGGCGGGGCTGATGTGGTTCACGCGGGGTTTTATCGAGTATCAGTTTCCGAACAACGCGAAGCTGTCGCAGACCGAAATCCATTCGATGGAATTTTCGATGGAGCTCTCGTCGGAGGTTCCGGGGACCGCCAGCAACTGGCCCTCGGATATCACCGTTGCGGTCAACCACAAGGATATCGGCACCTGGACCAGCCCAGGCGATTTCGGCGACCAGCGCGGCGTCTACACGCCGGACTGGTGGATGCTCAAGGGCAGCCAGTACGGCAAGCTCAAGACCTGGCGGATCAGCCGGGACGGCACCTATGTCGACGGCGTCAAGATTTCACCGGTCTCGCTCAAGGACCTCGATATCGACGCGCACCACTCGATCCGGCTGCGCATCGGGGTCAAGAATGATGCCCGAAATCCGGGCGGTGTGAACGTCTTCGGGCGCGGTTTCGGCAACTACGACCAGGACATCGTTCTACGATTGGAAACCAAGGTTCGGTGAGTTTTGCCAGCCAAGGCGACATATATTGTCATTTAAGATCAATGATTTAGCAATCCATATCGCATTGTCCGGTTCATATCGTAAAGTGCGTTGACAACCAGAACGCATGCACTAGGCTCACCCGGCGAGGTGCTCAAGCACCCGCATGGGAGGAGACAATGCAAAACTGGAAGACGCTTGCCGCGTCAGTCTTGGTTGCGTCCATTGGTATGGTGACGACGGTGTTCGCGCAGGATGCTGCCGCGCCGCCAATCACTGATCTGCCGCGCAACGAAACGCTGATCATAAACAACCCGGAGAACCCCGCCGCGAGCCCGGCGAACTTCAACATCTGGGCTGCCGGCAATGGCGCAGGCTGGTCCACCGGCCTGCAGCAGCTGGTGATGGACGCCCTGTGGTTCATCGATCCGGACGCGGGCCTCAAGGGGTCGCTCTACAACGAGCTGGCCACCGGCCCGTGGGAGTACAACAAAGACTTCACCGAAATGACGGTGCACCTCAAAAAGGGGATCAAATGGAGCGACGGCGTCGACTTTACCGCCGCCGACGTCAAGTACACCGTGGATGCCCAGATCGCGACGCCGGGCATGGTGTGGAGCGCACCGTTCTCGGCCGCCATCAAGAGCGTCGACACCCCCGACGACTACACCGTGCACTTCGTGCTCAAGACCCCCAACGCCCGCTTCCACTCGCTGTTCGCGGTGCGCTGGAACGCGGCCTGGATCATGCCCAAGCACGTGTTCGAGAAGGAAAAGGACATCAAGGCCTTTACCTTCAACCCGCCGGTCGGCCTGGGCCCCTATACGCTCAAGTCGTTCGACCCGAACGGGGCATGGTACATCTGGCAGTTGCGTGAAGACTGGGACAAGACCGGCATGGCGGAATGGGGCAAGCCGGCGCCGAAGTACGTGATCTACCGGTCGATCCCGTCCAACGACAAGCGCCTGATCGAGATGGTCAACGGCGATCTCGACATGATCCACGATCTGTCGCCGGAAGGCATGTTCAGCCTCGCCAAGCAGGACAAGACGGCACGCGGCTGGTTCCCGGGCTTCCCCTATGCCCATCCCGATCCGACCTTGCCGATGGTGATCTTCAACGACGAAAATCCGATGTTCCAGGACAAGCGGGTTCGTTGGGCACTCACCCTGATGCTCGACCCGGTCGAGATGTCGATGGCGTCCTACCGCGGTGCGGCAACGCTCTCGGCGATCGCCATGCCGCCCACGGGCACGCATACCGACGACTACCATGCCAAGCTGCAGGACTGGCTGACCAACTACGAGCTCGATACGGGCAAGCAGAAGATCAAGCCGTACGATCCCACCGTCGGCGACCAGATCGCCACGATGGTTCGCCCGCAGTTCGGCGACGCCGTGCCGACCGATGAAACCGCGATCCACAAATCGTTCGGTTACGGCTGGTGGAAGAAGAACCTGCAGGCAGCGGGCGAATTGCTCGAGGCGGCCGGTTTCACCAACCAGGGTGGCAAGTGGATAAAGCCGGACGGCACGCCGTTCAAGTTCACCATCAACACCTTCACCGACGGCGTCATCAACCGCCTGGGCACCGATATCGCCCAGCAGTGGACGCAGGCCGGCGTCGATGTGACTGCCTTTGCCGATCCGAACATCTACAGCCAGAACCTGCCCAACGGCACTTACGAAGCGGCGACCGCCTGGTCGATCGAATCGTGGGGCGGCAATCCGGATCTCAGCTTCTTCCTCGACAGCTGGCATTCGCAGTTCCTGGCCAAGCCCGGTGAAGTTCAGACTGCCCGCAACTGGCAGCGCTGGAGCGACCCGCGCCTCGACAAGATCATCGAAAAGATGCGCGTCACCGAGTTCACCGATCACGACGCGAACGTGGCGCTCGGCAACGACTTCATCAAGCTGATGGTGGACGAGATGCCGATCATCCCGATCATGTCGTTCAACGTGTTCTCGGCGTATGACACCCGGCATTGGACCGGCTTCCCGACGGCGGAAGCCAACCCCTATGCCAACATCGTCAACAACTGGTCGAACTCCAAGTACATCCTGACCCAGTTGAAGCCGACGGGTAACTGATACCGATCGCAGACGATCAGGGCGTCCGGCTGCAGCCGCGGCCGGACGCCTCCCCCAAGGATGCCGGACCCATCATGAAAGCCTATCTGATCTTTGCCCTGAAGCGGTTCGTCCAGCTGGTCGCCGTGATCTTCTTCGGCTGCTCGATCGCCTTCCTGATCGCGCATCTGTCACCGATCAGCCCGGTCGACCAGATCATCATGCAGGTGACGGGGCGGTCCGCCTCGAGCCCGGAATCAATCACTGCGCTGCGCGCGACGCTCACCGAACTGTTCGGGCTCAACGTACCGCTCTACCAGCAGTATTTCCATTTCCTGCAGCGTCTCGTGGTCCTCGACTTCGGCCCGGCGCTGATCGCCTTCCCGACCCCCGCCATCAACCTCGTGCTGATCGCCCTGCCCTGGACCGTCGGTCTATTGAGCGTCGCGGTCACCATCACATGGCTCCTGGGCAACATCGCCGGCGGGCTGGCAGGCTACTTCCAGAATTCGCGGGTGCTGAAAGCCTTCGGCATCATCGCCATCGGCATCCAGCCGATCCCCTACTATATCGTGGCCTTCCTGATGGTCATCATCTTCGGTTTCCTGTGGCCGGTACTGCCCATCAGCGGCGGCTTCGCGATGAACGTGACACCGAGCTGGACACCCGAGTTCATCTTCTCGGTGCTGCATTACGCGATCCTGCCGGCGGCCTCGCTGGTGATCGTGGGCATCGGCACCTGGTTCCTCGGCATGCGGGCGCTCGTGTCCAACATCGTCACCGAGGACTACGTCACCTACGCCGAACTCGCCGGCGTCCGGCAGGGCCGGATCGTCGGCTCTTACGTGATCCGCAATGCGCTTGTGCCGCAGCTGACCTCGCTGGCGATGGCGCTCGGCGGGATCTTTTCAGGCACGGTCATCACCGAGCAGGTCTTCACCTATCCGGGCCTCGGCTCGCTCTTGGTGCGGGCGGTCAATGGCGGTGACTCGAGCCTCGTTCTTGCCGTGTCGTGCATCGCCATCGTCGCCGTTGCGGGATCCATCTTCATCATCGATCTGCTGCACCCGCTGATCGACCCGCGCGTGCGGACGGAGGCGTGATGTTTTCAGTTTTCCGGGACCTTGTTCGCTACAACGCCGAGTTCGCCATCGGCGTCGTGCTGGTGAGCATCGTCATCATCTTTGCCTGCCTCAGTTTCGTGACCTCGGTCGACCCCACGATGGTCTATCGGGTGCCGCCCGACATGCCGCCCGATGCGCAATACTGGTTTGGCACCAATTCGCGCGGCCAGGACATGTTTTGGCAGCTGAGCTTTGCCTTCCGTAACACGCTGAGCTTCGGCGTGACGGTGGCGGTACTGTCGCGCATCATCTCGATCGCCATCGGCCTCGCCTCGGGATACCTCGGCGGCTGGGTCGATCGTGGCCTGATGTTCTTCAACGACATCTTCGTCGCGATCCCGATCTTTCCGATCCTCATCCTGTTCTACTTCGTGATGAAGACGAATATGAACTCGTTCGTGCTCGCGGCGGTGATGGCCTGCTTCGGCTGGCCCTACGACGCCCGGCTGATCCGGTCGGTGGCGCTCGGCCTCAGGCACCGGGAGTTCACCCGGCAGGCGGTGTTTGCCGGAATGTCGCCGGCCAAGATCATGCTCGAAGAGCACCTGCCCTATGTGATGCCGATCATCTTTGCGACGGCGATGGCCAACATGATCTGGGCGATCGGCCTCGAAGTGACGCTCGCGGTGCTGGGCTTTACCAACCTTAACATCCCGACGGTCGGCACGACACTCTACTGGGCCAACAACCATTCGGCGCTGGTGGTCGGCACCTGGTGGTGGATTGCCATCCCGGTGGCCATCGTCGTCATCATGTTCGTCGGGCTGTTCCTCCTGGCGGTGTCGCTCAACGAATACATCGATCCGCGCAGCCGGCTGCGCCGGATGGGGAGCTGAGCGATGGCCGATATCCTGACCGTCGACCGCCTCAAGGCGTATTACCTGATGAACTACTATGGTGTCCGGCGCGAGGTGCGCGCCGTTGACGACATTTCGATGAGCATCGGCCGCAACGAAGTCTACGGCATTGCTGGCGAGAGCTCGAGTGGCAAGACCAGCTTCATCAAGGTGCTGGCTGCCGCCATCCGGCCGCCACTGCGCGTGGTGGACGGCCACGCGACCTACCACTTCAAGGACGGCAGCATCGACCTGACGCAGGCGACCCCGGCGCAGATCGAGGCAATCCGTTGGCGCAAGCTCAGCTACATCATGCAGGGGTCGATGAGCGTGCTCAACCCGGTGCGCAAGATCGGCAAGATATTCGAGGATTTCGCCAGCCGGCCGCTCGGGCTCAGCGGTACCGACTTCCGCCAGCGCGTGGTCGGCCATCTCGACAAGCTCAAGCTCGACCCGCGCATCCTCAATGCCTATCCGCACGAATTGTCGGGCGGCATGCGGCAGCGGGTGACGATCGGCCTGGCCACGGTGTGCAACCCGGAATTCATGATCGCCGACGAGCCGACGACGGCGCTCGACGTGGTCGTCCAGAAGGACGTACTGGCGCTGATCAAGGACCTGCAGCGCGACATGGGGTCGTCGATCGTGTTCGTAACGCACGACATGGCCGTGCACGCCAACATCGCCGATCGCGTCGGCATCATCTATGCCGGCCGGCTGGTCGAGGAGGCGCCGACGCGGACACTGTTTGCCGCACCGCGACATCCCTATACGGCCCACCTCGTCGCCAGCCTGCCGCGGATCGGCGACACCACGCAGCGCCCGGCGCTCGACGGCCGGCCCCCCAATCTCGCCGATCCACCGGCCGGCTGCCGCTTCCATCCGCGCTGCCCGCTGGCGATCGACAAATGCAAGACCGAGGTGCCGCCGCTCGTAGAGGTGGGCCCGGGCCAGCGCAGCGCCTGCTGGCGCTGGCGCGACGTCGAGCCGCTGACGCCGGGCGCGTCGCGCATGGCGGAGGCGCACCAATGACCCCGTTGATCGAAATCAAGGGCGTCACCAAGCGCTTTCCGATCGGCGGCGTGCTGTCGGGCCGCGATGTGCGCGCCGTCGACGACGCGACCTTTGCGATCGGCACCGGCGGGCCGGAGATCTTCACGATCATCGGCGAGAGCGGCTCGGGCAAGACGACGCTGGCGCGGATGATCCTCGGGCTCGAGCGGCCGACCAGCGGTGAAATCCTGTTCCAGGGAGCGCCGGTGACGCACCGCAACAGGGGCGAACGGCTGGCCTTCATGGCCAAGGTGCAGCCGGTGTTCCAGAACCCGTTCGAGGCTTTCAATCCGCTTAAGCGGGTTGACCGCTATCTCGAGTCGACGGCGCGGCAGTTCCTCGGGCTGCGCGACCAGCCGGCGGTCGATGCCGCGATGGACGCCGCGCTGCAGAAAGTCGGGCTGAGCCTCGCCGAGCTGCGAGGACGGTTTCCGCACGAATTGTCGGGCGGCCAACTGCAGCGTGTGGCGATCGCACGGGCGCTGATCCCCAATCCGCTGCTGCTGATTGCGGACGAGCCGGTCTCGATGGTGGACGCGTCGCTGCGAATGGCGATCGTCAACCTGCTGCGCAAGCTGCGCGACGAGATGGGCGTGTCGGTGGTCTACATCACGCACGACCTCGCGACGGCCTATTACATTTCGGATCGGCTGATCATCATGCAGCGTGGCCGGATCGTCGAGATGGGGCCGGCGCGCGCCATTCTCGAGGCGCCCGAACACCCCTACTCGCGGCTGCTCAAGGCCTCGGTGCTCTCCACCGAACAGGCAGGCGACGTCACCCTGACGGTGACCAATGATTTCGATTCCGCTGCAGCGATCTCGCCCGAGGGCAGGCTTGTGGCACGACCCGACGGACGTATGGTCCGCGTCGGCAGTGACTAGACGGATTTCAGCTGACCGGACCTCGAGCGCGGCCGGTGAATTTGAATAAGGCGGTCACGCGACCGCCACGTGGGACCGGCAGGTCGACCCAGTTTGCCGAGCTCTTCACGCACAGACAGATATTGGGTGGCTAGGAGGCCTGCATGAAGGCGACGGTAACGGCGCATCGCGATTTTACGATCTCGGACATCGATGATCGGCTGTATAGCGCGTTCCTCGAGCATCTGGGACGCGCGATCTACACCGGCATCCACGAGCCGGGTCACCCGACGGCAGACAAGAACGGTATGCGTGGCGACGTCGCGCAGCTGGTGCGCGACCTGAAGATTCCCTACGTGCGCTACCCGGGCGGCAATTTCGTCTCGGCCTACAATTGGGAAGACGGCGTCGGCCCGGTGGCCGACCGGCCGACGCGGCTCGATCTGGCCTGGCACACCTCGGACTCCAACGCCGTGGGCGTCCACGAGTTCGCGGCCTGGTGCGAGACCGTCGGCACCCAGATGATGCTGGCGATCAACCTTGGCTCGCGCGGCCTCGACGAGGCGCGCAATTTCGTCGAGTACGTCAACGGCCCGACCGGCAGCTACTGGGGCGATTTGCGCAAGAAGAACGGCCACGCCGATCCGTTCGACGTCAAGCTCTGGTGCCTCGGCAACGAAATGGACGGCCCCTGGCAGGTCGGTCACAAGACCGCCGACGAGTATGGCCGGCTGGCCAGCGAAACCGCCAAGGCGCTGCGCGCCTTCGACAAGTCGCTCGAGCTCATCGTCTGCGGTTCGTCGAACTCGGACATGCCGACCTACCCGGAATGGGAACGCACGGTGCTCGAGCACACCTACGAGTCGGTCGACTACATTTCGCTCCATATGTACTTCGCCAACCGCTCCAACCACACGGCGAACTACCTGGCGCTCAACCACAAGCTCGACAACTACATCGGTGCAGTGGCGTCGACGATTGACTTCGTGCAGGCCAAGAAGCGTTCGAAGAAGAAGGTCACCATCTCCTTCGACGAATGGAACGTCTGGTACCATTCGAACGCCGCCGACCGCGAGGTGCTGGACGGGCACGGCGGCTGGCCGCACGCGCCGCGGCTGCTCGAGGATGCCTACAATTTCGAGGACGTGCTGCAGGTCGGCTGCATCCTCAATACCTTCATCCGCCGCTCGGACGTGGTGCGCATCGCCTGCATCGCGCAGCTGGTTAACGTCATCGCGCCGATCATGACCGAGCCGAACGGCCCGGCCTGGAAGCAGACCACCTACTATCCGTACTATTTCGCGTCGATCTTCGGACGCGGGACGGCGCTGCAGCTCGGGGTCACCTGCCCCGGCTACGACGCGGACGTCGCCGACAACGTGCCCTACCTCGACATTTCCGCGGTGCACGACAAGACCACCAACACGATCGCGTTCTTTGCCGTCAACCGGCATGCGACGGACGCGCTCGAACTCAGCATCGACCTCAAGGGGTTCGGCAAGGCCCGCGTGATCGATCATCAGGTGATGACGCATTCGAACCTCAAGGTCGTCAACAGCTTGAGCGAGCAGAACGCGGTCGTTCCCAAGGCCGGCAGCGGCGTTACCGTCGACGGCGACACGCTGACCGGGAAGCTTCCTGCCTACTCATACCAGATGATCCGCGTGCAGCTGAGCTAACCTATCCCCGCTCCGCCACTCCCAGGTGCGGGACGTCCCGGCGCACTTTTCGCCGGAACCAGCGGGATCGGATGGCGGCCCTCCCGGCGCCACCCGATCCCAGCGCCGGCGTGCCGAGAGTGCCCACGCCGCACCACACAACATCTCCAAGGATCGCTGCGAACCCATCTTGCCATTGCGCCGGAGTCGTGGCACGGATGCTGAGAAAAGCTTTTCCCAAATCGCGACCTGCCCCTTTGAAGGCGGCGCAACCGGAGATGAGAAAAGCTTTTCCCACGGCGCACCCGGCGCGTGGCAACAGGGAGGAATAGATGAAGCTTCGATTGATTTCGAGCGCGCTTGCGCTCGCCCTTGCGGCCTCGGCCGTGTCCAGCGCCGCGATGGCCACCGACATCCAGATGTGGGTCCGCGCCTCGGGCGCGACTGCCGCACAACACCTGATCGACCTGTGGAACGCGAGCCACGACGACAAGGTGGTGGCGACGGTCATTCCGGACAACCAGATGGTGACCAAGCTCGCCACCGGAAGCCAGGCCGGCGACGTCCCCGACATGGTCTCGTTCGACCTGATCTACATGCCCGACTTCATGAAGGCCGGGTTCCTCAAGGACATCACCGCCGAGATGACCGCCGACCCGAACTATGCTGGCGTCGCGCAGGCCTACAAGGACATCGCCACCTACGAAGGCAAGATCTACGGCGCCGGCTTTACCCCGGACGTCTCGGTGCTGCTGTGGAACAAGGATCTGTTCAAGGCCGCCGGGCTCGATCCCGACAAGGCCCCGGCGACGCTCGCCGAGATCCACGAGGACGCCAAGAAGATCACGGCGCTCGGCAACGACACCTATGGCTACTACTTCTCGGGCTCCTGCCCGGGGTGCAACATCTTCGTGACCTCGCCGATGATGGTCGCGGCCGGCTCGAAACTGCTGCCGACCAAGGCCGGCGACGACGCGCTGACCGGTACGGGCATCAAGGACGTGCTGACCGAGATGAAAGCGATGTGGGACGAAAAGCTCATCCCCGACAGCGCCCAGGCGGATACCGGCTCCAACTTCTTTGCGACCTTCGAGACTGGCAAGATCGGCATCCAGGGGACCGGCGGGTTCGCCATCTCGGCGCTCAAGCACGACAAGCCGGATCTGAATTTCGGTATCGCGATCATTCCGGGCACGGCCGCGGGTCAGGGCTCGGCGTTTGTCGGCGGCGACGTCATCGCCATCCCGACCGCTTCCAAGAACGCTGATCTGGCGCTCAAGTTCATCCACTGGGAACTGACCGACGAGGCCCAGCTCGAGGGCCTCGCCAAGAACTCGATCATCCCGTCGCGCCCGGCGCTGGCCGACAACAAGTACTTCAAGGACGAGCCGCGCGTCGTGACCACGGCCCAGGCGCTGGGCAAGGGCTTCACCCCCTACACGCTGCACTTCAACGACATGGTCAACTCGGACTCGAGTCCGTGGATCCAGATGATCCAGACGGCGATCTTCGACGGCGACATCGACGGGGCCATCAGCACCGCGCAGGAAGCCATGAAGGCGATCGCGGCGCAGTAATCGTTCCTCCCGGAGCGTGTCCGGCCGCACGAACTTCTGTGCGACCGGACTTTTCATAGATTGCGACGAGCGATATCCACAGGCTGGCAATGACTCTGAAGAACCGAAACCTGCTGGGCCTGATCTACATGACGCCGGCGCTGCTGTTCGTCGCGGCGTTCGTGCTCTACCCGTTCGGTCAGCTGATCTACACCTCGTTCACCGACACCTCGCTGCTCGGCGGCGGCAAGTGGGTGGGTCTGGCTAACTACACCAAGATCTTCTTCGGCGACCCGACGTTTTGGAAGGCGCTGTGGTTTACCGTCAAGTACACGCTCATCATCACCCCGATCCTGATGATCCTGGGCTATCTGCTAGCGCTGCTGACGGCACAGAACGACCGCATCCTGCAGTTCGCGCGCGGCGTCATCTTCATGCCGGTGGTCATCGGCCTCGGCACCTCGAGCCTGTTGTGGTTCTGGCTGTTCGACCAGCAGGTCGGGCTGTTCGACAAGGCAATGGTCGACCTCCACATCGCGAGCAAGATGATCGTCTGGTTCACCAATGTCGACTGGGCCCTCGCCGGCGTCATCATCTCGGTGACCTGGAAAGTCGTCGGCTTCGGCATGATCCTGTTTGTTGCGGCCATCCAGTCGATCAGTCGCGAGGTCAGCGAGGCCTCGATGATCGATGGCGCCAGCTACTGGCAGCGGGTACAGCTGATCTATCTGCCGCTCACGGCGCGCACGATTCTGCTGGTGACCCTGATCAGTGCCATCGGATCGATGCTCGCCTTCGAGCAGCTCTACATCATGACCGGTGGCGGCCCGCGCGGGCTGACCTTCACCTCGGTCTACTGGATCTACCAGAACGCCTTCATCAAGTTCCAGCTCGGCTATGGCGCGGCCCTTTCGGTCGTGCTGACGGCGATCATCATGGTCGCAGCGGCCATCCAGATTGCGCTGACGGCGCGGAGGGCCACGCAATGACCGACGCTGCCATTTCGACCCGCGCGGTCGCCGTCCGCGAAGACCGCGTGGTCGGGACCCGCCCGGCGGTGCGCTACCTCGTGGGCGCCATCGCCATCTTCATCAGCGCGCTGATGCTGGCGCCGATCGTCTTGTCGTTCTTTGCTTCGATCAAGTCGAGTGCGGACGTGTCGGCCGTGCCGCCGACCTATTTGCCCTACAGCTTCAGCTTCGAGAACTACCAGAAGATCATCGATTACCAGGCGGGGCTGTGGACCTATGTGGGCAACAGCCTTGCGGTCGCGGCGCTGGCCATCCTCTTCGTCATCGTGCTGGCGGTTCCCGCGGGCTATGGGCTTGCGCGTTTCCACTTCCGCGGCAAGGAAGTGCTGTTTCTTCTTCTGCTGCTGCCACTGATGATCCCTTATCAGGCGCTGCTGACGCCCATCTACCTGATGTTCGCTAAGATCGGACTCGCCAACTCGCAGATCGGGCTCGCCATCATCCACACGATCCTGCAGGTGCCGTTCAGCGTCTATCTGATGCGCAACGGCTTCGAAGGCGTGCCCAAGGAGCTGGAGGAAGCGGCGGTGATCGACGGCGGATCGTCGTTCCAGTGCTTTACCCAGGTCTCGCTGCCGCTGGTACTGCCGGGGATCGTGACGATCGCGCTGTTCGCGTTCATCACGTCGTGGAACGAGTTCCTCGCCGCCCTCATCGTGATGAACAAGGAGACGGCCTTCACGGTCCCGATCATGCTGGTGAGTGTCAGGACCGGCCATCTCGGTGCCGTCGACTGGGGAACGCTACAGGCCGGTATCATCGTCTCAATCATTCCCTGCATCGCCATCTACGTGCTGCTCCAGAAATACTACGTCTCCGGGCTGCTCTCGGGCGCGGTCAAGTAGGGCCAATGCGGTGACTACCCCCAAGCCTCCTGCCACCGAACAGCCGACGCTTCGCCGCGAAGCGGCGCCGACGATTCGCGACGTGGCGCGGCTGGCCGACGTGTCGATCGGCACCGTCAGCAAGGCGCTCAATGCCAATGGCCGGCTGAGCGCCGAAACGCGCAGCAAGGTGATCCGGGTAGCGGCCGAAATCGGCTACCGGCCCAACGATCTGGCGCAGAGCCTGCACCGCAGCAAGTCGATGACCGTCGGCATCATCTCCAACGACAGTTTTGGCCGCTTCACGCTGCCCATCGTCGAGGCACTCGAACAGCAGCTCGCCGACGAGGGCATCGCCATTTTCATGTGCAATGCCACCGACGATCCTGCCCGCGAACGCCAGCACATCGACCAGCTGCTGGGCAAGCGCATCGACGGCCTGGTGGTGACCAGCCGCCGGGCCGACGAACGCTCACCGGTCGGTCCCCTACCGGCCGGCCTGCCGGTCATTTACGTCTACAGCCAGCCTGCCGACCACGCTGCCTTGTCGCTGGTCCCCGACGACGAAGGCGGCGCGCGGCTGGCCATCCAGCATCTCATCGACGGCGGCCGCAGGCGCATCGCCCATATCACGGGACCGGAACGCTTCGAGGCGGTGCGGCTACGGCATCGCGGCTATGCCAATGCCCTGTCAGAGGCGGGCCTTAAGGCGCGTGCCTCGGACTATCTCAGCGGGGCGTGGTCGGAACAATGGGGCCGCGAGGCCGTGGCGAAGCTGTTCGATGGCAAGGCCCAGGTCCCGGACGGCCTCTTCTGCGGCAACGACCAGATCGGCCGCGGCGCGATCGATGCACTGCGCGAACGCGGCATCGCCGTTCCGGAGAGCGTCGCCGTGGTCGGCTTCGACAACTGGAACATCATGACGGAGGCGGCGCGGCCGCCGCTGTCGAGCGTCGACATGAACCTCAGCGCCCTCGGACGCGAGGCCGGACGCATGCTGATCGCCATGATCGACGGCGAACGCGCCGCCGGCACCCGGCGCCTTCCCTGCACGCTCATCGTGCGCGAATCCTCTCACCCCGTGACCCGCCAACCGGGCCAGCTTTAAGGAGCCTGCCGTGTCCCAGTATTCTCCCGTGCGTTTCGTCAATGTCCGGCTCGAAGGTGAGTTCTGGCGCGAGAGGCTCGACACGGTGTTGCGCACCACCATTCCGACGCAGCACAAGAAGCTCGGCGAGTATGGCCTGCTCGATTCGTTGAAGCTGCCACAGCCGCCCCCGCCGCTGCGCTTTCCGCGCCATGCCAACGGCTTTTCGGTGCAGGTGTTCTGGGATTCCGACGTCGGCAAATGGATCGAGGCGGCGAGCTATGCGCTGTCGCACCGGCGCGACGCCGATATCGAGGCCAAGATCGAAGCCATCGTCGATGACTTCGAGAAGGCGCAAGAGCCCGACGGCTATCTCAACTGCTGGTATCTCGACCGCGAGCCCGAGAATCGCTGGACTAACCTGCGCGACAACCACGAACTCTACAATGCCGGCCACATGCTCGAGGGCGCCATCGCCTATTTCGAGACCACCGGCCGGCGGCGCTGGCTCGACGTCATGGAGCGTTACATCGCGCTGATCGCCAAGACCTTCGGCACCGGCCCCGGGCAAAAACGCGGCTATTGCGGGCACCCGGAGATCGAGCTGGCGCTGATCAAGCTCTATCACCTGACCGGGGAGAAGAAGCATCTCGATCTCGCGGCCTATTTCATCAACGAGCGCGGTAGCCAGCCGCCGCACTACTATGACATCGAGAAGGCCGAGCGCGAACAGCGCGGCCTGTTCGAGCAGCGCTACCCCTACCCCAACTACGAGTACAGCCAGTCGCACAAGCCGCTGCGCGAACAGGACAAGGTGGTGGGGCACGCGGTGCGCGCCATGTACATTTATACGGCGATGGCCGACCTCGCCTTCGAGACCGGCGATCCGGCACTGAAGTCGGCGCTCGAGACGCTCTGGAACGACGTGATGGAGACCAAGATGTACGTGACGGCCGGCCTCGGCCCGTCAGCGCACAACGAGGGATTCACCCACGATTTCGACCTGCCCAACCAGACCGCCTATGCCGAGACCTGCGCCTCGGTGGCGCTGATCTTCTGGGCGCAGCGTATGCTGCATCTCGATCTCGACGGCAAATATGCCGACATCCTCGAACTGGCGCTGTTCAACGGCGCGCTGTCTGGCCTCAGCCGCGACGGCGAGCACTATTTCTACGCCAACCCGCTCGAGAGCGACGGCTCGGCCGAACGCTGGGCCTGGCACACCTGTCCGTGCTGCACGATGAACGTCAGCCGGCTGGTGGCCTCGGTCGGCGGCTATTTCGTCTCGACCGCCAACGACGGGGTGGCGTTCCACATCTATGGCGGC
>JANXSI010000368.1 GCA_025352765.1 Devosia sp.
GCGCGGCGCTTGGAACGAAGGCTGGTTTGGTTCGCTCGAGGGCTTCCCCGACGCAACCCACGACGACGACGCCGACTCGACCAGCCGGGCGTTCAATGAGCTGGTCAGCGGCTACGCCTCGCAGGGCATGCTCGAATACTACGCCGCGCTGGCGGCCGCCGAGGCCGCGAAGGCCGCGCCGCCGCCCACAGAGCCCCCGCCGGCGCCCGAGCAGGTTGCCGCGGGCTGGTTGCCGCCCGGCGCTTGAGACGCCCGACACGCCCGGCGGCTACGCCGGCAATGACAAGTAGGTCCCTGACCATGGCTGCACCTGGTGGAAAGATCACGCCCATCCCCCAGACCGTCGTCGGCCGGGTGATCGCCGGCGCCCGCAATTTCGTGCAGGGCGTCAACGGCGCTTGGTTCGGCCCGGGCCAGCCTGTCGCTCCGATGGCCCCTCCGGGGACTGACCCGCGTGCGTATGACTATGGCTTCGGCCAGAACATGCAGTACCAGCCGCGGACGACCGAGCCGATCAAGTTCGAGGACCTCCGCGCGCTCGCCGACAATCTGCCCATCCTTCGCGCCGTCATCGAGACCCGCAAGGACCAGGTCGAGGCGATGACGTGGGGCATCAAGCTCAAGGCCGTGAAGGGCAAGAAG
Organism: Devosia sp.; assembly: GCA_025352765.1. GTDB lineage: Bacteria > Pseudomonadota > Alphaproteobacteria > Rhizobiales > Devosiaceae > Devosia_A. Next base: position 643 of record JANXSI010000368.1, read on the forward strand.
GGCGCCGCCGAGGACGACCCGCGCGTCCAGAAGGTCACCGAGTTCCTGCAGCTGCCCGACGGCGAGCACACGTTCTCGAGCTGGCTCCGGATCCTCCTCGAGGACATGCTGGTGATCGACGCCGCCTGCATCTACCCGCGCCCCTCGCGCGACGGCGGGCTGGCCTCGCTCGAAGTCATCGACGGTTCGACGATCTCGCGCATCATCGACGCCACGGGCCGCACCCCGGCGGCGCCGGACCCGGCCTACCAGCAGATCATCAAGGGCCCGGCAATCAACTTCACCCGCGACGAGCTGATGTATTTGCCGCGCAACGTCCGGTCGAACCGCCTCTATGGCTTTTCCCCGGTCGAGCAAATCATCCTCACCGTCAACATCGCGATCCGCCGCGACATCGCCGCGCTGCAGTACTACTCGGAAGGCTCGCTGCCGGCGTCGTTCGGCACCCTCCCCAAGGAGTGGAGCGTCGATCAGATCAAGGCGTTTCAGGCGCACTTCGACAGCCTGCTCGCCGGCAACTCTGCCGAGCGCGCGAAGCTGCGTTTCATGCCCGACAGCTTCACCTACGCCGAGGCCAAGGCCTCGCCGCTGAAGGACCAGTACGACGAGTGGCTGGCCCGGGTGATCTGCTATGCCTTCAGCGTCCCGGTCACCGCTTTCGTCGGGACCGTCAACCGCGCCACTGGCGAGACCATGCGGGTGCAGGCCAGTCAGGAGGGGCTCGTGCCCCTGCAAAACTGGATCAAGAACATCCTCGACAAGGTCATCTGGAAGTATTTCGGCTTCACTGACCTCGAGTTCGTTTGGGGCGATGACGACCTGGTCGACCCGCTGGCCCAGGCGCAGGCGCAGGACGTTCGGATCAAGAACGGCTCGCTCGGCCTTGATGAGGCCCGCGACGAGTACGGCCTCGACAAGATCGGCGTGGGCAACATCATCATCACCCCGACCGGCCCGGTCCCGGTGAAGGAGGCAGTCGAGGCCGCGCTCGAGCTGCTGAAGAACCCGCCCGAGGTTGCCGTCCCGCCGCCGTTCCCTGCCAATCACAACGGCGGCCCGCCGATCGACGACAAGGGCTCGCCGGTGGCCGATCAGGCCGCGGCCGACAAGGACGCGGAGGTAGGCAAAGCGGCCGACAGCACCTTTCGCAAAGGGCAGGGCAGCGGTCCCGTTCCCTCGGCGCACCACGCGCATGGCCATCGTCAGCGTCCGGTCGATCTGGGCCACGGCGTTCAAGCGGCAGGCGGCCGAAGCGGCCGCCGCGTACCGGGCCAAGGTCTCTAAGGCAAGCGAGGCCGACGGCGGCGCCGCGCTGGCCTACGACCTCGACGACACCGAGGCCGCCAGCATGACGTCGCACCTCACCGATGTGGCGACGGAATCGGGCCAGCTCGCCTACGCCTCGATCGGCAGCGACGCCGACGTTTTCGATCAGGTCAACGCGCTCGCCGAAAGCTGGGCCGCCACGGAGTCGAGCCAGCTCGTTTCCAACATCAGCGAAACGACCCGCTCGATGCTGCAGCGTACCATTGCCGGCGGCATCGATGCCGGGCTGACGGTCGACGAAATCGCTGCGCTGATCGAGGACTCGGGCGCCTTCTCTGCGCAGCGGGCCCGCCTGATCGCCGAAACAGAGGTCGCAGCCGCCAACAGCCACGGCGCGCTCGCCGGCTACCAGGCGGCGCGCGACAGCGGCGTGTCGGTCAAGAAGGAATGGCTGCTCGGGGGCAACCCCTGCGACGCCTGCCAAGAGAACGCCGACGCCGGCGCCATTGACCTCGACGACGAGTTTCCGAGCTCTGACGACGCCCCACCCGGGCACCCCGGATGCCAGTGCGCCCTAAGTCCCGTCGTTGAAGACGGCGACAGCCTACAACCCAACGGAGACTGAAATGCCCAACGTTCGCGTCATGCCGGGTCTCGGCTCGGCCAGCCCCTTTAAGATCCCCGGCACAGCCCGCACCTACACCTGCGCGGCCGGTGCCTTCATCGACGTTCCGGACTTCGACGCCCAGATCCTGCGCGGCGCCGGTTGGGTTTCGCCCACCCGCGGCGACGGCCAGGTGGGCGTCACGGCGGCCCGCCCTGCTCGCCCGACGCAGGGCCAGCAGTTCCTCGACACCACCGTGGGCGCGATCCTCGTCTA
>JANXSI010000378.1 GCA_025352765.1 Devosia sp.
GGGCTATCAGGTGCCGTTTGCCAGCCGCGAGATGCCCATGCCCTATGGCTGGGGCACCGGCGGGGTGCAGGTCACGGCGTCGATCATCGGACAGAACGATGTTCTGAAGGTCATCGACCAGGGCGCCGACGACACCACCAATGCGGTGTCGATCCGGGCGTTCTTCGCCAAGGTCGCCAACGTTGCGACCACCACGCACACCCGCGAGGCGACGATCATCCAGACGCGCCACCGCATCCCCGAGGAAAAGCTCAGCGCCGGGCAGATCCTCGTCTACCAGGTGCCGATCCCCGAGCCGCTGCGCTTCCTCGAGCCACGGGAGACCGAAACGCGGAAAATGCACGCGCTCGAGGAATACGGGCTGATGCACGTCAAACTCTACGAGGACATCGCCAAGCATGGCGAGATCGCCACGACCTACGCCTATCCGGTCAAGGTCGAGGGCCGCTATGTGATGGACCCCTCGCCGACGCCCAAATTCGACAACCCCAAGATGCACATGTCGGAGGCGCTGCAATTGTTCGGCGCCGGCCGCGAGAAGCGCATCTATGCGGTGCCGCCCTACACCGAAGTGGTGAGCCTCGATTTCGAGGACCACCCGTTCGCCATCCAGACCTTTGCCGAGCCGTGTGCGCTCTGCGGCGCCGAGGGCGTCTATCTCGACGAGGTGGTGCTCGACGACCATGGCGGGCACATGATGGTGTGCTCGGACACCGACAATTGCGAGGACCGCCGAGCCCACGGCCATGTGGGCGCGCTCGGGCAGAAAATGGAGGCCGCGGAATGACGCTCGAAGACACGATCGACGTCGCGGCGCCCCACCCACCGGCTGCGCCGGTCCCCGCTCCTCACAAGGGGGAGGGAGACCAGCCGCTGCTGCGGGTCATGGGACTCGGCAAGTCGTATGGCGGCCGGATCGGCTGCGCTGACGTGAGTTTCGAGCTCTGGCCGGGCGAAGTGCTGGCGGTGGTCGGCGAATCCGGCTCGGGCAAGACGACGCTGCTCAACTGCCTGTCGACGGCGCTCGAGCCCAGTGCCGGCCGGGCCGAGTACCGGATGCGCGATGGCGGCTTCCGCAATCTTTACGATCTCAGCGAAGCCGAACGGCGCTTCCTGATGCGCACCGACTGGGGGTTCGTGCACCAGAACCCGGCTGACGGGTTGCGCATGACGGTTTCGGCCGGCGCCAATGTGGGCGAGCGGCTGATGGCGATCGGCGACCGCCATTACGGGAATATCCGCTCGACGGCGCTCGACTGGCTCGGCCGGGTGGAGATCGCGGCCGATCGCATCGACGACGAGCCGCGCTCGTTCTCGGGCGGCATGCGGCAGCGGCTGCAGATCGCCCGCAATCTTGTCACCAATCCGCGGCTGGTGTTCATGGACGAGCCGACCGGCGGCCTCGACGTGTCGGTCCAGGCGCGCCTGCTCGATTTGCTGCGCGGGCTGGTGGCCGACCTCGGGCTCGCCGCGGTGATCGTGACGCACGATCTCGCCGTGGCCCGGCTGCTCTCGCACCGGATGATGGTGATGAAGGACGGCCACGTCATCGAGGCCGGACTCACCGACCGGGTGCTCGACGACCCGCGCGAGCCGTACACGCAATTGCTCGTCAGCTCGATCTTGCAGGTGTGATGATGACGATCGAGCAAGCGGCCCCACCCTCATCCGCCCTTCGGGCACCTTCTCCCATCAAGGGAGAAGGCCGTAGAGCCGCGAGTTCGCAGTCGGACCTTCTCCCCTTGTGGGAGAAGGTGGCCGAAGGCCGGATGAGGGGTGAGCCCACATACGGAGTTTTCGCATGACCACCCTCCTGTCTGTTCGCAATGTCTCAAAAACCTTCACCATGCACCTCCGCGACGGCGTGGTGCTGCCGGTGGTGGATGGGGTGAGCTTCGATATCGAGGCCGGCGAGTGCGTGGTGCTGGGCGGACCGTCGGGGGTAGGCAAGAGCTCGATCCTCAAGATGGTCTACGGCAATTACGCGGTCGATTCCGGCGCGATCCTGCTCGCCCGGGACGGCGCGATGGTCGATCTCGCAACCGCCTCGCCGCGGCAAACGCTGGAGCTGCGCCGCGACGTCATCGGCTATGTCAGCCAGTTCCTCCGCACCGTGCCGCGGGTCAGCGCACTCGACGTCGTCGCCGAACCGCTGGTGGCGCGGGGCGTCTCGCGGGACGAGGCGCGCGCTAAGGCGGCGGTGCTGCTGGCCCGGCTCAATCTGCCGGAGCGGCTCTGGGCCCTGCCCCCGGCGACGTTCTCGGGCGGCGAACAACAGCGGGTCAACATTGCGCGCGGCTTCATCACCGACCATCCGGTGCTGCTGCTCGATGAGCCGACGGCCTCGCTCGACGCCACCAACCGCGCGGTGGTGGTCGGCATGATCGCCGAAAAGAAGCAGGCGGGGACGGCAATGCTGGGGATCTTCCACGACGACGATGTGCGCGCCGAAGTCGCGAGCCGGATCGTCGACGTCAGCCGCTTTGCCGCAAGGATTGCGGCATGACCCGGCTCAGCGAGACGCCCTGGGTCGACCCGACGGCGACGGTCAAGGACTCGGTGCTGGGCAAATACACCGAGGTCGGCGCCGGATGCCATCTGGCTCACTCGAGCCTCGGCGACTATTCCTATTGCGTCGAGAACACGCAGATCGCCTATGCGACGATCGGCAAGTTTTCGAACATCGCCGCGCACGTGCGGATCTATGCCAGCAAGCATCCGATGCAACTCGCATCGCTCCATCACTTTACCTATCGCTCGTCGTGGTATTTCGACGGCGAGGCCGACAACCAAGAATTCTTCGACCGGCGCGCCGAGCATCCGATCAGCATCGGGCACGACACCTGGATCGGGCACGGCGCGGTGATCATGCCGGGGGTCACCATCGGCAACGGCGCCATCATCGGCTCCAATGCGGTGGTCACGCACGACGTGCCGGTTTATGCGGTCGCGGTCGGCGTGCCGGCGAAGGTCATCCGCTCGCGCTTCGCCCCGGCGATCGCCGAGCGCATGGAAGCGCTCGCCTGGTGGGACTGGCCGCACGAGCGGCTGCACGAGACACTGGCCGATTTCCGCACCCTCGGCGCCGAAGAATTTCTCGAGAAATACGAGAGCTGAGCTCCGCTTGGGCGGGCGAGCCGCCGCGGCGTGATCTGGACAGGAAACGCGGACGAAATGGCACGCGAGATGGATGTGCGGACGGGCCAGTGCCACTGCGGAACGGTTCGTTTCGAGGTGACGCTGAGCGAGGGCTTTGACTCGATCCGCCGCTGCACCTGCTCGTACTGCCGCATGCGCGGCGCCGTCGTCGCCATGGCGGAAATGGGCGAGATCAGGATCGTGCAGGGTGAAGACGCCTTGACCAGCTACCGCTTTCACACGGGAGCCGCGCAGCACTTCTTCTGTTCGCGTTGCGGCATCTACACGCATCACCAAAGGCGATCTAACCAAGACCTGTATGCGGTGAACGTGGCCTGCCTCGACGGCGTCAGCCCGTTCGACTTCGCCGAGGTGCCGGTCATGGATGGCATCAACCACACCAACGATACTGGCAGGCCGACGCGTCGCGCGGGCACGCTCCGCTTCATCCCCGCCGACTGACTGCCGCCCGCCTCCTGCGCAGGACGGCAATCCCTAGAGAGACTTAGGCTGTCACATGACAGTGTTTTCCACTGTCATGCGTCTGTCAGATAACTGACACGTCAACTTCGTCCCCGCTCTTTACCTGATGGTCCCGCATTCTTGCGGGGCCCCCATGCTGAAGTTCACCAACGTGACGCGCCGCTTCAACGGCAAGACGGCTGTTGACGGGATCACCACTGAGATCCCGACCGGCCAGATGGTCGGCATCATCGGACGCTCCGGCGCCGGCAAATCTACGCTGTTGCGGATGATCAACCGACTGACCGATCCCAGCGACGGCGACATCTCGTTCCATGGCCGCTCGATCACCGCGCTCAAGGGCGCGGAGCTTCGCGCCTGGCGCAGCGATTGCGCGATGATCTTCCAGCAGTTCAACCTGGTGCCGCGCATCGACGTGCTGACCAACGTGCTGCTCGGCCGCCTCAATGCGCGTCCGGCGATGATGAGCATCCTCAACATCTTTTCCGACGACGAGCGGCTCGACGCGATCCGCGCGCTCGACCGGCTCGACATCGCGCAGACAGCGCTGCAGCGGGCCGGCACGCTGTCGGGCGGCCAGCAGCAGCGCGTCGCCATCGCCCGGGCGCTGATGCAGGACCCGAAGATCATTCTAGCGGACGAGCCCATCGCCTCGCTCGATCCTCGCAATGCGCAGATCGTCATGGACTCGCTCCGCGCCATCAACCGGGAACACGGGATCACCGTGATCACCAACCTTCACACGCTTGACACAGCCCGTGCCTATTGCACGCGCATCATCGGCATGGCGGCGGGACGCGTGGTCTTCGACGGTACGCCCGATGACCTCACCGAAGCCGCGGCGCGCGACATCTACGGCGCCGACGGGCTCAAGGAGGCCTTTTCGGAGGCCATCACCTCCACCAGCCTCGGTGCCCTGCGCGGCGCCGCGGTGGCATCGCTCAGCCCCAGCGCCGCCTTCGCGGGCTGACCGGGCACACCCTTTCGCACACGCCACAACGGCGGGGCGGAAATCTCAACCAGGAGACACGTCATGCTGAAGAATATTCTGCTGGGCACGGTCGCGCTTGTCGGCCTCGCCGCCAGCGTCACCGCGACCTTGGCCCAGGACATGCCCAAGGAACTGCGCATCGGCATTCTCGGCGGCGAGAACGAAGCCGACCGGCTGAAGAACTATGCCTGCCTCGCCGATCACCTCAAGGCCGACCTCGGCTTCGAGAAGGTCTCGCTGTTCCCGGCCGCCGACTATGACGGCGTCATCCAGGGGCTGCTCGGCGGCACCATCGACTTCGCCGAACTCGGCGCGTCGGGCTATGCCGGCGTCGTCCTCAAGGACCCCAAGGCCGTCACCCCGATCCTCACCACCCAGCAGGTCGACGGCTCGACCGGCTACTTCTCGATCGGCCTCGCCCGCAAGGATCTCGGCCTCACCAAGATCACCGATTTCAAGGGCAAGAAGCTCGGCTACGCCGATCCGGATTCTACCTCGGGCTACCTGATCCCGCTGACCCAGATCCCCAAGGACACCGGCATGGAGAACGACAAGTTCTTCGCCTCGACCCAGTTCAACGGCGGTCACGAGAACAATCTGCTCGCTGCCAAGGATGGCAAGGTCGATGTGGCCGTGGACGATTCCTCGGGCGTTGGCGACTTCAAGGACGGCTTCACCTCGGGCACCTTCCACAAGGAAGTCGCCAAGGGCGCCGTTGATCCCAACGACATGGTCGAAGTCTGGCGATCGGGCCTGATCCCGAACGGTCCGCTCGTCGTCCGCACCGCGCTGGGTGCCGACTTCGAAAAGAAGATGACCGAGTTCTTCACCGCGCTCCCGACCAAGGACAAGGCATGCTTCTCGGCTGTCGAAGGCGGTGACTTCACCGGCTACGTCCCGGTCAAGGCCGACTTCTACAACGTCATCGTCGAAGCCCGCAAAGCCAAGATCGGCGGCTAAGCAATCCGGAGAGGCGGCGCGCCCACCAGCGCCGCCTCTTTCGTCTGGAGACCGTGTCCGTTGAGTCTGCTCCACACCGCGCCGCTCTCCCCGGCATCGGCCCAGATCGCGACGGCCTGGAAGCGGCTGACGCTGCAGCGCCGCGCCTATTCGCTCCTCGGCCTCGTCTTGGTGTTCGGCGCCATGGCCGGCTCGATGTGGTTTGCCAATGACAGCAATGCCGGGCATTTCTTCGAACGGCTGCCGCATCTGCTCGATTTCCTGAGCTGGCTGATCCCCAAGGACTGGTCCGATATCTGGCGGGCGCTGTTCGACCTGCCGAGCCCCAATGCAGGGACCGGGGAGGAATACAATTTTCCGCTCGGCCGAGTTTACGTATGGGGCGATTTCTACATCCCCGAATATTTCCAGCTGATGCTGATCACCATCAATGTGGCGCTTGTTGCAACGCTGTTCGGGTTCGTGCTGGCGGTGCCGCTGAGCTTTCTCGCGGCACGCAACCTGACCCCCTCGGCGCCGCTTCGCGTTGTGGTCAAGCGGCTGATGGAACTGCTGCGGGCCTTCCCGGAAATCGTCATCGCCGGGCTGTTCTCGGCGGTGCTGTCGATCGGGCCGGTGGCGGCGATCATCGCGATTTTCCTGCACTGCATCGGGGCGCTCGGAAAGCTGTTCTTCGAGGTGGTCGAGAACGCCGACATGGGGCCAGATGAGGGCCTCAAGGCGGTCGGCGCCGGCTGGCTCTGCCGCGTCCGCTTCGGCACGCTGCCGCAGGTGCTGCCGAACTTCACCTCCTACGCGCTGCTCCGCCTCGAGATCAACGTGCGCGCCTCGACCATCATCGGCGCGGTGGGCGGCGGCGGCATCGGGCAGGAACTGAAGCTCTCGATCTCGCGCGGCTTCGGCGCCAAGACTTTGGCGCTGATCCTGCTGCTGTTCATTACCATCTTCGCCGTCGACCAGTTCTCGGGCTGGCTGCGCCGCCGTTTGGTGGGCGAAGCCGCCTTCAAGTTTGCGCCGTGAGGTCACGATGAGCACCGACGCGACCCTCAGCCTCCGCGAACGTTACCCCGACGTCTTCCGTCGCTCGCCGCTCAAGCGCTTCGGCGCGCCGCTGATGCTGGCGGGCGCGGTGCTCTATTGCATCTACGCCGCTTGGTTCTTCAGCCTTCCGGCGGTGATTTCCGAAGCGCACTGGGAGCGCGTCGGGATCTATTTGAGCCAATGGATCAGCTACGACGTGCAGGTCGCCTTCCGGCTCGACAAGCCTACCATCGAGCCGCAATACCCCAACAATTCGCAGCTCGGCCCGCACCCGCATCCCGCCTGGATCACGGCGGAGACACAAGACAAGTGGACGGTGGAGCTGGCAGGCCCCGAGCGCGCCATCACCTTCAGCAAGCTCGGGGCGCATGTGAGCAATGGCGCCGAGAGCGTCGACGTGACCTTCCAGACCGGCAAGCCGATCGTCATCGGTACGGCTCCCAATTGGCTCAGGGCCTATGACGAGGAAGTGGTCGCCGATTACGGCTTCGGCGGCGAGATCCGCGTCGCCGCCGACCGGGTCAAGATCCGCAAGCGCGAGCTGGGCTGGGCCAACTTCATCTTCGATACTACCTCGCCCTTCTTCGACCGCTCGCCGAGCGAAGTCCTCTCGCTGATCGCCAGCGGTCCCGACCTCGTGGCGGGGACACCCAACTGGCAGCTCGCCCTCGACAATTTCTGGAACAACCAGGACTGGCAGCACGGCGACGTCTACATCAAGCTGCTGCAGACGCTGGTGATGGCGTTCCTCGGCACGCTACTGGGCGCCCTGGTGGCCTTCCCGCTGGCCTTCCTCGCCGCCCGCAACATCACGCCCAATGGCGGCCTCAACTGGGGGCTGAAGCGGTTCTTCGACTTCATGCGCTCGGTCGACATGCTGATCTGGGCGCTGTTCTTCACCCGGGCCTTCGGGCCGGGACCGCTCGCCGGCAGCGCGGCGATCTTCTTCACCGAGACCGGCACGCTCGGCAAGATCTACTCGGAAGGGCTCGAGAACATCGACGACAAGCCGCGCGAGGGCATTTCCTCGACCGGCGCGCACGAGGTGCTGGTGCAGCGCTATGGGGTCGTGCCGCAGGTCCTGCCGGTGATGCTGAGCCAGACGCTCTACCAGTGGGAGTCGAACACCCGTTCGGCCTCGATCATTGGCGCCGTGGGCGCCGGCGGCATCGGCCTCAAGCTCTGGGAAGCGATGCGCACCAACTCCAACTGGGCCAATGTCTTCTACATGGTGCTGCTGATCCTCATGGTCGTGTTCACGTTCGACGCGATCTCGAACGCCCTGCGCTCCCGGCTGATCGGCACAGCCCGCCATTGAGCGGCACCCCGGTGTCATTGCGGGTACCGTTGCGAAAGTGTCGCAACCGGGCGCCGATCGGTCCCTCCCCCAATCGTGATCCTTTGTTTCGCCAATTTTAACGACGATCGGGGTAAGGAACTTCACGCGCCGCGCCGAGTTACTGGCCGGGCAATTCCATTTTACCGACGAGTTAGACCTTCATGACCGCAGCCGTTCTCGTTCCCTCGCGCCGCAGCTTTCTTGCCGGTGGCGCCAGCCTCGCCGCCTTGTCTCTCGCGGGGTGCGCAACGCAGCGACTGCAGCAGGTCCCCACCGCCCCGCAGTTCTCCGACTACTACCTCACGATGTACGGCCCGCTGCCCAACGAGAAGTTCCCGGTGCCGGCGATCGACCTGACCAAGCTCGATCCGACGATGTTCCGCACGGAAGTCCCCGATCCGACCGGCGAGCAGCCGGGGACGATCGTGGTGAACACGACCGAGCGCCATCTCTATCTGGTGCAGGAAGGCGGCCAGGCGATTCGCTACGGCGTCGGCATCGGCCGCGAGGGGTTTGCCTGGCAGGGCAAGGCCAAGGTCGGGCGCAAGGCCGAATGGCCGACCTGGACGCCTCCCAAGGAGATGCAGGCGCGGCAGCCCGAGACGGCGCAATACGCCAACGGCATGCCGGGTGGGCTGACCAACCCGCTGGGCGCGCGCGCCATGTACATCTACCAGGACGGCCGCGACACGCTCTACCGGCTGCACGGGACGCTCGAAGTGTGGAGCATCGGCGGCGCGGTCTCGAGCGGCTGCGTGCGGCTGCTGTTCCACGACATCATCGATCTCTACAACCGCGCGCCGGTGGGCTCGCCCATCGTCGTCAACGCCTGACGAGATCGATCGTCGACCCCGCAGGCTAGTTGAGCTTGCGGGTCGAGGTCACAACGACCGGGCAGACCGTCTGGCCGTTCTTGTTCTTGGTGCAGTGATCGAAGTCGATGCACCGCATGGTGTGGTCGAACGGATTGAGTGTGCAACCGCGCCCGATGCCACCCGCACTGCCTGAACTGGTTTCGGCAAACGCCGGTGCGGCCCCAAGGCCTGCAGCGACCACCACAATCGATACCAACAGTTTCAGCATGTTCGTCTCCTTCGTGCGCCAAACGCCTGCCTGAGGGTGGGCGCGCCGGCCTGAACCGGCGGTGAAGCGACCGGTCAGGGAACCTCTCGAGCGGCGCGGGCATTCTGACCTGAGCACGCGCGGTGTGTGGCCACTCAGGAGACGCTCGATGAGCCCGACGACAACCAGACCCGGCGTTGCAAAAGTCGATTTCGTGGTGGATGATGACGGCAATCCGGTCGAGGTCGCCGATGACACGACGCTGGAGTTGGCGACCGGCGCCGAACAGACGATGGGCGCGAGCGGCCCGACCAATTGGTGGCGGCTTGGGCTGGCGGGACTTGCTGTGCTGATCGCGCTGGTGCTGGTGCTGCGATTTGCCGGCGGCAACACGGCGACCGATGTGGTCCCGGGTACGCCCGTCGCTGCGCCGCAGACCGAGCAGACCGGCAAATAAAACCGACTCGCATGCAAAAAGGCCCGGCATGACGCCGGGCCCTCTACGATGCAGTGACGCGCCTCAGCCTTGCGCGATGGGCGAGATCTGGATCTCGACGCGGCGGTTCTGCGAGCGGCCGGCTTCGTTGGCGTTGGAGGCGATCGGATCGGACTCGCCCTTGCCCTCGATATAGAAGCGGCGCTGGTCGATGCCCTGATTGGCAAGGATGGTCGCGACCGACACGGCGCGGCGCTGCGACAGGTCCTGGTTGTGCGACACCGAGCCGGTGTCGTCGGTGTGGCCATAGACGTCGACGATGGTCTTGTTGAACTTCTTGAGGACGAGGCCAACCGACACG
>JANXSI010000412.1 GCA_025352765.1 Devosia sp.
GCCTCGACCAGGCGCTTGGCGATCATCACGGTGGTCGACTCGTGGAACGAGCCGTGGTTGCGGAACGAGAACATGAAGAGTTTGAGCGATTTGCTCTCGATCATCCACTGGTCGGCGACATAGTCGATGACGAGGTGGGCGAAGTCGGGCTGGCCGGTGATCGGGCAGAGCGCGGTGAATTCGGGAATGGCGAAGCGGATGACGTAGTCGACATCCGGATGCGGGTTGGGCACGCGGTCGAGCGGGGCGGTCAGCGGGTCGGCGGGGATTTCGGCCGGCCGGCCGAGAACGAGGGTGTCGGTCATTGGGGGAGTCTCCTTGGGCCGGCAGCAGACCGGCGACCTGTCGCCCGCCACCGGCGATGACCGGCGCGGGCGGGCGCTTTCTGCCCCAAATCGGCGACGGGGGAAAGCCCGGCGGTTGGCGCGGCGCGCGGGCTCGGCTAGCATGGGCAAAACGAAGGAGACGCCGATGTCCGATCCCTGGCTCAGACGCGACTGGATTGCCCCGGGCATGACGCTGATCGAGCAGGGCGGCAAGACCGGGCAACTGTATGTGCTCAAGGACGGCCAGTTCGAGGTGCTGCGCGACGGCAAGCATGTCTCGACCATCAAGACGCCGGGCGCGGTGCTGGGCGAAATGAGCGTTTTGCTCGACGTGCCGCAATCGGCGACGGTGCGGGCGATCACCGAGGTCGATTTCTTTGTCATCGACAATGCGATCGAGGTGCTGCGGAGCCATCCGGACTGGCTGCTGCAGATCGCCCGGCTGCTGGCGCAGCGCGTCAACACCACGACGGCGCTGCTCACCCGCGACAAGTCCGAGGACGAGCTGATCCTGCCGCAGAATTTCATGTCGAGCTGGGGCGACCCGACGGTATGAGCGGCAAGCCGCACCTCGCCATCACCTATTGCACGCAATGCAACTGGCTGCTCAGGGCCGCCTGGATGGCGCAGGAGGTGCTGCAGACCTTTTCGCTCGAAATGGGCGAGGTCAGCCTCGTGCCGGGGACCGGTGGGATCTTCGAGATCAGCCTCGACGGCGAGTTGATCTGGGAGCGCAAGCGCGACGGCGGCTTTCCCGACGTCAAGCAGCTCAAGCAGCTGGTCCGCGACCGCATCGATCCCGACCGCGACCTCGGACACATCGACCGGCCGCATGGCCGGCCGGTGATCGCCGGAACCGACGACTAGCATCGAGCGCTGCGCCAAAATCATTTGCCCCTCGATGGGGTTGAGCCAGTACGGCCTTGGGCGCTAGTGTCCCTGCACGCCGGCCGGGGGTCACGAGCCGGCACCAGTTCAGGGAGATGTTCATGAAGCTCGTCGCCACAGTGCTTGCCGCGATGCTCGTTGCAACGGCCGTTGGCTCGGTCCAGGCGCAGGTGCTGCCCGATCTCAAGGGCCGCAGCATCCGCGCGGTCACCGAGAACGCCTATACGCCGCTCAATTTCGCCGATCCCAAGACCGGCGCCGGCATCGGCTGGGAATACGACGCGACCCACGAGATCGGCAAACGCCTCAACGCCAAGATCGAGTGGAACCTCTCGAGCTGGGACGTGATGATCGAGGCAGTGAAATCGGGCCAGTACGACGTCGGCATGGACGGCATCACCATCAACGACGAGCGCAAGGCGCAGGTCGATTTCTCCGAGCCCTACATGTCGAGCCAGCAGTACATGCTGGTGCGCGCCGACGACGCCCGCATCAAGTCCAAGGACGATTTTGCCGCCAACACCGACCTGTTGATCGGCGCCCAGGCCGGAACGTCGAACTTCTATGCGGCGATCTACGACATCCTCGACGGCGACGAGAAGAACCCGCGCGTCAAGCTGTTCGACACGTTCGGCGCGTCGGTGCAGGCGCTCAAATCGGGCGACGTCGACATGGTACTGATGGACCAGGCCTCGGTCACGGGCTACATCGGCGCCGATCCGGGGGTGTTCAAGACGGTCGGCGATCCCGTCGGCTCGGACCAGTTCGGCTACATCTTCGCCAAGGGTTCCGACCTCGTCGCGCCGTTCAACGCCGCGATTGCCGCGATGAAGGCGGACGGCACGCTCGATGCCTTGAACCGCAAGTGGTTCTACGAGTATAGCGCGGGCAAGTAGCAACAGGGACCCGCGGCAGCCGCCCGGCTTCCCGCGGGTCACCTCATGGCGCAACCTCACCGCCGGCGCCTTGCCGATTTCCCCTTCTGGCTGCTCGCCATCGCGCTGCTTGGCGTGGTGACGCTGTGGGCGATCGTTGCCGACCAGAGCTATGCGCAGATCTTCCGGGCGCTCTACGGCGGGGTGCTGACGACGCTGTGGGTGACCGTGGTGGCATTTGCCCTGGCGGTCGTCCTCGGGCTCGTGGTGGCGCTGCTCAGGACCTCGGGCCAGCCGGTGCTGGTGCAGCTCGCAACGTTCTACACCGAGTTGCTCCGCGGCGTGCCGATCCTGGTGTTTTTGTTCTACGTCGCCTTCGTCGGGGCACCCGCGACCATTGTCGCCGCCAACTGGCTGACCCATCCGCTGCAGCTTCTGGGCTGGATGGGGCCGCTGACGGTGCGGAATTTCGACCTCACCTGGCGCGCCATCATCGCGCTGACGGTCTGCTATTCGGCGTTCCTCAGCGAGATCTTCCGGGCCGGCATCGAGGCGGTCCCTCTCGGCCAGATCGAGGCCGCGCGCTCGCTTGGCCTCAACGGCCTGCAGATCGGCCGCCACATCGTCGCGCCGCAGGCCTTTCGCATCATCCTGCCGCCGCTCGGCAACGACTTCGTCTCGATGGTCAAGGACTCTGCCCTGGTCTCGGCCCTCGGGGTGCAGGACATCACGCAGCTGGGGAAGGTCTATTCGTCGGGCAGCTTCAAGTTCTTCGAGACCTACAATGTCGTGGCCTTCCTCTATCTGACGATGACGATTTCGCTGTCGCTGCTGGTGCGGCTGATCGAGCGCCATATGCGGCGCTACTAGCCGCCGCCTCTTGCACGAACCCGTGATCGCGCCCACATCACCAGCGTCTTTGGCACTGTTCGAGGGAACCCGCCCATGCTGACCCAATTTGCCCGCGTCGCCGGCGTCGCGGCCGTTGTCTTGCTGCTCGCCGCGTGCGGCAAGGACAACACCACCAATGTCGGCAAGATCGGTGTCGACTGGACCGGCAACGACATCGCCATCGACTCGGTCGAAGACCCCGATGTGAAGGGCGTCGTCTGCCACGTCGCCTATTTCAACCGCAGCCTGATCGACCGCCTGCAGCAGGGCAACTGGTTCGAGGACCCGTCCTATTCGGCGATCGACTGCGCGGTGTCCGGTCCGGTCACGGTGGGCAAAATTTCGCTGTCGGCCGGCGGCGACGAGATCTTTAAGCAGCAGCGCAGCCTGATCTTCAAGAGCCTGCGGATCACGCGCGTCTACGACAAGACCAACAACACGCTGCTGTACCTGGCGCATGCCCGCGAACTGCAGCTGGGTTCGGGCAAGATGTCTCTGTCGGCCGTGCCACTCAACGGCGTCGACGTCACCTGGACCAACGGCAAGCCGAGCTGACCCGCTCGATCCGCGCACGCCCGCCCCGACCAGACGGTCCAGCGGGCGGTTCGCCCCCCACCCCATCCGCCATTCGAGCGCAGCTCTCATGGCCTTCTCACCTCAAATCGATCCACTGGATCGATTTGCCCGGAGGGACGGCTCGAAGTCACCCGCTTGCGGGGGAAGGCGCCGCAGGCGACGGAAGGGGGCGGCACCGCTCACGGTGACTGTGGCCGCCCCCTCCACCGCCTCACGGCGGTCCCCCTCCCCCGCAAGCGGGAGAGGAGCCCGACTGATGGCTTTAAGACATCGGCTCCTGCTTCTCCCTCCCCCTTGTGGGGAGGGAGGACCGGCGTAGCCGGTGGGTGGGGGGCCGGGCGCTTGCGCGTGTTGCTTAAGCCCCCCAGCC
>JANXSI010000425.1 GCA_025352765.1 Devosia sp.
CGAGATGGTGCCGGTTTCGACGCGCGCGGCGTAGGCTTCCTTGACCTTCTTCTTGGCGGCATCGACCGCGGCGTAGCGCTCTTCCTTCTTGGTGATCTTGTAGGCCGCGCGCAGGTCCGCCTCGATGAAGCCGAGGACGTCCTTTTCGAGCTCCGAGTGATCGGGCGGCGTGAAGTCGCGCGGCTCCTTGGCGGCGAGCTCGGCGAGCTTGATGATCGCCTGGATGACCTTCTTGGACTGCTCATGGCCGAACATGACGGCGCCGAGCATGGTCTCTTCCGAAAGCTCCTGGGCTTCGGATTCAACCATCAGCACGGCATCCATGGTGCCGGCCATGACGAGGTCGAGCTTGGATTCCGAACGGCGGTCGACGGCGAGGTTGAGGACGTATTCGCCATCAACGAGGCCGACGCGGGCGGCGCCGATCGGGCCCATGAAGGGAACGCCCGAAATGGTCAGCGCGGCGGAGGCGGCGACCATGGCGAGGACGTCGGGATTGTTCTCCATGTCGTGCTGGAGGACGGTGACGACGACCTGGGTCTCGTTGCGGTAGCCATCGGGAAACAGCGGGCGGATCGGGCGATCGATCAGGCGCGAGGTCAGCGTCTCGGCTTCGGTCGGACGGCCTTCGCGCTTGAAATAGCCGCCCGGGATCTTGCCGGCGGCGAAGTATTTTTCCTGGTAGTTGACGGTCAGCGGGAAGAAGTCGATCCCGGGCTTTGCCGTCTTCATCGAAACGACGGTGGCGAGCAGCACGGTCTCGCCGAGGGTGGCGAGCACGGCGCCGTCAGCCTGACGGGCGATCTTGCCGGTTTCGAGGGTGAGCGGCTGGCCGCCCCAGTTGAGTTCGACCTTATGATAATCGAAATCGATTGGCATGGTGATTGTCTTTCCATTGCGCCGGACTGAGCGGGAACGCGGGGGCGTAGTCTAACCCCGCGAACTCATCCGGTGTGCCAGCAGCGCGCCGCACCCCATGTGCTGCGCCTGCCCAAAATCGGCACGGTTTCCGCGCTGAAGACCCGGTTGTCACTCGGGGCGGACCATGGACAAGACGATGAGCTGCTCAGGAAACGGGCGTCTGAGCAGCCGATGATCTCGCCATGCTCCGCATGGTTTCATCAGCCTACGCACTTCATCGCCGGGCCGCGGCCGGGGCGATGCATAAGGACGAGGGGAGCTTTCGCCCCCCTGGTCAATTCATTCCGAGACTTAGCGACGGATGCCGAGGCGCTCGATCAGGGTCTTGTAGCGCGGCTCGTCGATGCGCTTGACGTAGTCGAGCAGGCTGCGGCGAGTCTGCACCATCTTGAGCAGGCCGCGGCGCGAATGGTGATCCTTGCCGTGCAGCTTGAAGTGCTCGGTCAGGTTGGCGATGCGCTCGGAGAGGATCGCAACCTGGACTTCGGGTGAACCGCTGTCGTTGGCGGTCTTGGCATATTCCTTGATGAGCGCGGTCTTGCGCTCGGCCGTTATCGACATCGAATGATCCCTTTTGTTGGAGGATTTGGGGGACGCCCATTCCCGGGATGTCGTCCAGGGCGGGCCACTAAGGTCAGAGCAAAGCCCCGACTTGGCGGGGCATATAGGGGAAATGTGGCCGCAATGCCAGTGTTTTCACGCGCCGGAGCGCGTTGAGGCTCAGCCGGCCTGCTGGGCCTGAGGCCGCTCGGCGTCGGCAGAGGCGGTGCCCGGGTCGATGCCGGCGGCCGGGATCGAGAACCGCCATTCGAGGCCGTCGGCATGAACGATCCGCTCGACCGTGGCGCCGAGCGAGCGGCCGACCATGTTCTCGAGGACGGCGGTGCCGAAGCCCCGGCGGTCGCCGACAATCTTAAAATCGGGCGTCGTCTCCCGCCAGACGATGTGCAGCGCCTCGGCATCGCGCGACCAGGACACCGCCAGAATGCCGACATCCTTGTAAAAGGCGCCGTACTTAACCGCGTTGGTGGCGAGTTCGTGCGCCGCCATGCCAATGATCTGCGCCGCCTGGTTGTTGAGGCGGACCGAGGGGCCGTCGAATTTCACCCGCTCGCTGTCGGTGGGGCAGAACGGGTCGATCTGGCTGGTGATCAGTTCCTTGAGGTCGACGCCGACGACGCCATTGGCGAGGAGCAGGTCGGTCGACCGGGCGAGCCCGAAGATGCGTTTTTCGAAGTTCTGGACGAATTCGGGCACCGAATCGGCGCCGCGGGCCGTCTGCTTGGCCATGGCGGCGATCACCGTCATCTGGTTTTTCGACCGATGGGCGAGCTCGCGCATCAGGAAGCGCACCTCGGTCTCGGCGGCGCGGCGCTGTCGGGCTGCCGCCGCAATGGCGCCGGCCACATCGGCAATTTCGGAGATCGGATAATCGCGCGGCGGGGCGGCTTCGCCCGAACCGAGACGCCGCGCGTCACGGGCGAGACCGCGCACCGAGCGGGTGATTTCACGACTGAGCAGATAAGTGGCGACGGACGCCGCGGCAACGATGACGATACCGCCCAGGATCAGCGTCAACAGCGAGTTGGAGAGTGGCCGTTCGACGGCGGCAGCCGGCGCCCAGGCGACGATGCTCCATCCCGTATCGGTCGAGGTCGAGGCGATGCTCACATATTCACGGTCATCGATCGACAGGTGCCGCCA
>JANXSI010000461.1 GCA_025352765.1 Devosia sp.
CGCGACTCCGGCGCCGAGGTCCGCGGCAATTCGGCAGTCAACATCGCCGTGTGGGACATCTACGGCCAGGCCCTGGGGGAGCCATTGTGGCGCCTGCTCGGCGGCCGCACCCACCAGTCGGTGCCCGTCTATAACACCTGCGCGGGCTACCAGCATGTCCGTGCCAGCAAGAAGAACTCGCTGTTCGAGCGCACCGAGGACTGGTCGCTGAAGGCAGGCGACATGAACAACGGCCCCTACGAGGACCTTTTGGCCTGGCGTTTCAACGCCGGCGAGCTTGCCAAGAGCCTTCTGTCGGAAGGGATCGGTGCGATGAAGATCTGGCCCTTCGACATCGCCGCAGAGGCGTCGAACGGCACCAGGATCTCTCCTTCTGATCTCGACAAGGCACTCGAGCCGTTCAAAAAGATCCGCGATGCCGTCGGCCGCGACATGGAAATCATGGTCGAGTTGCATGGCCTGTGGACACTGCCGCCGGCACTGCGGATTGCTGAAGCGCTGAAGCCGTTCGACGTGGCCTGGCTGGAAGAGCCGATCCGCTACAACGAGTTCGACGCGATGGCGGAATTGGCGCGACATACTGCCATTCCGATCGCCGCCAGCGAACGCCTCGCCTCGCGGCAGATGTTCAAGCAGTTGATCGACAAGCGCGCCGCTTCGGTGATCATGATCGATCTGGCCTGGTGCGGTGGACTGTCGGAGGCGCGCAAGATCGCCAACATGGCCGAGGCCAGCGAGTTGCCGGTGACGCTGCACGACTGCACCGGACCCATCGTCTACGCGGCGAGCTGCGCGCTGTCGGCGACGCTCCCCAACGCCAGCTACCAGGAGTGCGTCCGCGCCTATTATTCCGGCTGGTACACCGAGATCGTGGCGGACCTGCCGCCGGTCACCCATGGCCGGGTCGCGCCACTCGAGGGCGCGGGGCTCGGCATGACGCTCCGCGAGGAGCTGTTCACGCGCCCCGACGCAACGGTCCGCAGGACTGGAAACTGAGCCTCTTGCCCACTGTCCTCAGGCCGGCCGTTTTCCGCCTAGACATTATGCTATTATAATCTATCTTGGCGCGCTAACGAAGATCGGACTGCGGCACGCGCAGGACCGGCGAAGCGTGGGGAGATATCGGTGGCAAGTTCCGCCATGCGCAGTCGAGCGCAGCAGGTGCGCGAGGGCAATTTGCCCGACCGCGCTGTCCTGATCAAATTGTTCGAACAGATGGTGCTGCTGCGCCGCTTCGAAACTGTGGCGCAGATCGCCTGCCGCAAAGGCGAAACCCCCGGCTTCCTGCATCTCTATATCGGCCAGGAGGCGACCGGGGTCGGCATCTGCGCGCATCTTCGCCGCTCCGACTGGGTAACCTCGACGCATCGCGGACACGGCCATGCGCTGGCCAAGGGCGCCGAACCCAGGCGGGTCATGGCGGAGCTGTTCGGCAAGGCCGACGGGATCTGCGGCGGTCGTGGCGGCACCATGCACCTCTACGACAAGTCGGTGGGCCTGTTCGGCACCAACGGCATTGTCGGCGCCGGCATCGGGCATGCGGTCGGCATCGGCATGAGCGCCCGCCAGCAGGGACGGGACGACATCGGAGTGGCGTTCTTCGGCGATGGCGCTGCCAACCATGGCGCCTTCCACGAGGGCCTCAACTTCGCCGCGGTCAACCGGGCGCCGGCGGTGTTCGTGTGCGAGAACAACCTCTACGCGACGGCCACGCCGCTAAAGTCGATCACCCTCAATCCCGAGATCGCCAGCAAGGCGGACAGCTACGGCATGCCGGGCGTCGCGGTCGACGGCAACGATGTCTTTGCCGTTTGGCTGGCGATGAAGGAGGCCTCCGAGCGGGCCCGCTCGGGCGGCGGCCCGACCCTGATCGAGGCCAAGACCTATCGCACTGTCGGCCACCACGAGGGCGACCCGGTGATCGGCACCTACCGCACCCAGGCGGAGGTCGACGCCTGGATCAAGCGCGACCCCATCGACATGTTCCGCAAGCGCCTCGTCGAAGACTATGGCGTTGCCGACGCCGACGACCTCGCCGTGATCGAGGCGCACATCGAAACGGTGGTGCAGGAGGCGCTCGAGTTCGCCCGCAATTCGCCCGAACCAGATCCCTCGACGGTCCGCCGTCACGTCTATCAGACGCCGATCAACCCGCCCGAAGCGCTGCGCCCCCAAATCAAGGGCGAGACACGGGTGCAGGGCTGGCTCGAGGCCGTTCGCGACGGCATTGCCGAGGAGATGCGCGCCAACCCGGCCATTCTCTATTTCGGCGAGGGCACCGGCGAGCGCGGTGGCAGCTTCGCCCACACTAAAAATCTGTTCCAGGAATTTGGCGCACAACGCATGGTCGATACGCCGATCTCCGAACAGGGGTTCACGGCTGCCGCCGTGGGGGCTTCAGCAACGGGCGCGCGAACCGTCTCGGACCTGATGTTCGCCGATTTTGCCTTCGAAACGACCGGACAGATCTTCCTCCAGGCGGCCAAGCTCAGATACATGAGCAACGGCGAAATGAGCGCGCCGATGGTGGTGCGCGCCGGTGCCGGCGCGCTCCGCAGTTCCGGACCGCACCATAGCGGCAGTTACCATCCGATCTTCGCGCACATGCCCGGATTGATCGTCTGTGTGCCGTCGACACCTGCCGACGCCAAGGGCCTGATGAAGTCGGCGCTGCGTGGCGGCGATCCGGTGATCATGCTGGAGCCCAAGGCGCTGTTCGCCTCCAAGGGCGAGGTCCCGGTCGGCGAGCACTATGTGCCCTTCGGCTCGGCGCGCATTGCGCGGGCGGGAACGCAGCTGACGATCGTGGCTGCCGGCCAGATGGTGCCGCGTTCGCTCGAGGCGGCGGACCTGCTTGCGGCGCAGGGGATCGACGTCGAAGTCATCGACCTGCGCACGATCATGCCGCTCGATGTCGGCAGCATCGTCAAGAGCGTCACCAAGACCCATCATCTGCTGGTGGTCGACGAGGCCTGGGCGATGTGCGGCATGGGCGGCGAGATTGCCCAGACCATCAACGAACTGGCCTTCGACGAGCTCGATGCGCCGGTCGGACGCCTCCATACGGCGCCGACGTCACACCCGTTCGCGCCGGTGCTTGAACGCGCCATGCTGGTGGACGCCGCGCGCATCGTCGACGGCGTCCGCAAAGTGCTGGCCGGTACACCCCCCGTCCCCGACCACTGGCACACGACGGGCATCGTGGCCGAGGAGGCGAGCGCGCCGCCCGTTCTTGCAGCGGCAGCGCCGGTTTCCTCCGCACCGCCAGTGGCACCCGTCGCCGACGGCGACGAGCCGATCAACATGCCGTTCGGCGATCTGACGGTGTCGGAGGGCAAGCTCGTCAAGTGGCTGAAGGCGGTGGGTGATCCCGTCAGGAGCGGCGAGGTGGTGGCCGAGATCGAAACCGACAAGGCGGTGGTCGAGATCGAGGCGCCGGCGAACGGCATTCTGAGTGCGATCGAGCAGCCGGTCGGCGCCGTCGTCCCGATGGGCGGGCGCATCGGCATGGTGAAGAAATAACGAGACTGCACTGAGCAGCGGGGACGGCCAAGATGAAGATTCTCTGTGTGAACTGGCAGGCGAGCGACGACGCCGAGCTCGAGCGTCAGCATTACCCGGATGTCGAGTTCATTCTCGCCCGGTCAAGCGTCGATACGGCGGCGACCATCGATCCCGCGGTTGCCGGGACGGTCAACGCGGTGATCAACTATTCGCCCTCGCTCAACGTCCCGCTGCCGCCGACGGCCTTTCCGAAGGCACGGATTGCAGTGCGATCAGGGGTGGGCTTTGACAATATCGACACGGTCGGTTGGGGCGCGCGCAACATCCCGGCCTGCAACGTGCCCGACTACGGCACCACCGAAGTCGCCGATCATGCCCTGGCGCTGATGCTGGCCCTGACGCGCGGCACGCGCAC
>JANXSI010000488.1 GCA_025352765.1 Devosia sp.
GTACCGTCGACTCGACGCTCGTGACCGTTGTCGCCCGAGCGTTTGACTGGTTCGAACGGCTAGCTACCGGAGCCGCGAAGTCGGTCAACGATATCGCGGAGGCGGACGGGTTCGATGCTGGCTATGTCAGTCATGTGCTGCCACTCGCGTTTATGGCGCCGAACGAGATCGAGGAAATTCTCGCCGGCAAGCAGCCCGCCGATTTGACAGCGGATCGATTGATCTGGCGAGAGGAGATTTCCACGCGCTGGCCGCAAGTGAATGCTTGAAGCCCCACCAGTAGGGGCAGATATAGGGGGCAATCAACCAGCGCTGTCGTATTCCAGGTACGGCGGGTCCGTGTTGTCGGTCATGGGCGCGAGCCCGTCGAGCAGTTGCCCTACCGCTTGGCGGATGAACTTGGAGCGACCCTGCGGCCCAACGATCGTGTCGATACGCGCCAAGATTTCGGGCGAGAGGTAGACGTGAGTTCTGGTCATGGTGAGGGGCGGGCGGCCCGTGACCGAGATGGTAATGACGATTAAACCCGACCCGAAACATACCTAGTGGCGGGTCACTTCTCAGTGGAAATCGCGGGTCAGTTTTCGGTGGAAATCAACACCTTGCGATCAATTACGTTCGAGTCTCCCGCCACTTTAGGACAAAGCATCGTTATACCGCTGAGTGACGAACTCGTGACCTCAACATTGACGCGGGCGTCAACGTTATCAGCAGGCGTTTGCCGTAGTGCTGCCATGTTATTTCTGCTTGTCAGCCTCACTGACATAAGGTTGACTTTAACCAAATGGTAAGCATGAAATACGCTTGGGGCAAAACAGCGTGTAAGTACTGCTTCATATTTAAGAGCGACCCAACCGTGGTGCAGCGATTTTGAGTGAAACAGGTTTTGCGGGCAATCGTGAAAAAGGCGTTCAATTGGTCGGATTGATCGAGGCTCGGTCCTCCGCCCATGATGCGAAGGTTGGGCAGCATCGCACCGATCGTGCCTCAGGCTCGTTGCACGGTCTTGCTGCTGTGCAAGGAGCCGCCAATGACAGCACCGCTCACGACAGGGCCGACAAACCGCCGGACGACCGTGCGATGCTACGGCCGACCCAAAGCGGCTTGCGTCTGCGTTTTGAGAATGGCCTTCCGATCCAGCCACCCATCTTGTTGGAGCGTCGCGTCGGATTGGCAATCAAACGCTTCATGGACGTGGTGCTCTCGTTGGGGGCCCTGCTTTTTCTGGGCCCGATGCTGATACTCGTCGCCATCGCCATCAAGGCGACCAGCCCAGGTCCGGTGCTCTTCCGCCAGATCCGCACGGGGGTTGACGGGGAGCCCTTCCTGATTTTCAAGTTCCGGACAATGCGCACTGAGCTGGGCGATCTTTCGGGAACCAGTCAGACGCGCGCCGACGATGAGCGCCTGACGGCAATTGGGGGTCTCCTGCGGAAAAAAAGCATCGATGAGTTGCCGCAGCTGCTCAATGTGTTGATCGGCAACATGAGTTTGGTCGGCCCGCGTCCCCATGTTCCTGGAATGCTCGCGGCTGGTGTCCTCTACGAGGAATTGGTCCCGTACTACGGGTTTCGTCATTGCATGAAGCCAGGGATCACTGGCTGGGCGCAGGCCAACGGCTACCGCGGCCCGACCGACGATCCGGCCTTGTCTCGAGCCCGCGTCGACCATGACATCGCCTACATCCAGAACTTTTCAGTGCGCCTCGACATTTTGACGCTGTCACGCACCGTCTGGCGTGAATTGGCGAAGGGTACAGGGATCTAGCAGGCTGTTGAAGAAGTCAGTCTGGTTCGCAGACGAAGCCTGAGTCATCGCCCTAGTGGATGAAGATGTGGCCGACTAAGCGGTCCGCGGTGCCGATGGTGACCCATACGCGGCCAGAGGCTGGGTCATTATCGTCATGGCCCTCCCATGAGAACTCGGCGCATGCGGCACCGTCCCGTGCACCGTACCGAACATCGAGGAAGCCCTTGAGGGCGACGAAGGCGATTTCGCCGCCGGTCTCGCCCTCGA
>JANXSI010000537.1 GCA_025352765.1 Devosia sp.
GCCAGCACCTGGTCGAGATGATGCGGCGGAAACGGCGCTCCGGAATCCTCGAGCCGGCCGAGCTCCTCTGCCCATGCTGCAAATTCGATGCGCCCGGGAAGCTCTGCCTCCGCACTGACCCCGTCCAACGTTGCCGCCAGCGCTGCGGCGAGGGCAGGGGCATCGAGGTTCTCGCGCCCGAGCAGCGTCACCAGTGGCCCGAGCGCTCCCTCCAGCCGGTCGCAGAGGTCGGCGAGCGGTTCGGCGTCGGCCAAGGCCCGGATGCCGTCGAGCCCGAGCGCCGGCCGCTTGCCGCGCAGTCTGAGATCCAGCCGGTCGGCGAGATGGCTGAGCTCACGCCGCTCGAGCCCCAGCGTCACCGCTTGGTTGCGTAGCAGCGCCACGAGGTCGACCGGCGCGAATTGGTTGACCACGACCGTCAGCACTTGTCGCGCCAGCCGCCCGGCGGCCGACTGATAGAGCGGCGTTCCGGCCGGATCGTCGACCGCGATGCCGTGCCGGCCGAGTTCCACGGCGATCCGTCGCGCCAGCGTCTGGTCGCGCGAGACGATGCCGACGCTCCGGCCACCGGCAATTGCCTGCCGTGCCGCGAGCGCCACCGCCCGCGCCTCGAGATCGGCATTGGGCGCCGCGAGGATCGCCATTCCGTTGAGCGCCGGCGCCAGATCGGCGTCTTGCCGCCGCGCCGCCCAGTCGGCGGTGTCGTCAGCCAGCGCCAGCGCGGTCCGCACCAGTCGCGTCCGCGGCGCGTCGTCCGCCAGCTCTTCGACATCGCCGATGCCGGCGCCGAGGCCGCGCAGCAGCTTGCCGAGGCCGTATTGCGGATGCCCCTGCGTGTTGGCGCCCTCGATCAGGCCCTTGTGCTGCGCCGCGCTCAGCGTTGTGTCGAGTCCCGGCAGCACCAGCGCGCCGCGCGGCAGTGCCGCGATCGCCTTCAACAGCTCGGCCGTCGCCGGGATCGAACCGGTCGAGCCGGCCGCGATCACCGGCCGCTCGCCATAGCTGAGCGGAGCCGTCGCCGCCTGCCGCCGCAGCCGCTCGTTGCGCGCGGCGGCGCCGTCGATCTTGCCCGTGGCCGCCAGCATCGCCGGCCAGGCCTCGAGCGCGATGTTGAGAAAGGTGAGGATCTGCTGCCAGTTCTCCGCCAGCTCCTCCGGCACGAGCGACCGCAGCGTGTCAGGCCGCACGTCCTCGATGTGGAAATCGTCGATCAATTCACCCAGTGAATCGGCTAGCCACAGCACCTCCGCGGCGTTCGGCGGCGACGCGAAGCCGTCCGCCGAGCGCGCGAACGCGCCCACCAGCCGCGACAGAATGAGACGCCGTTCTAATAGGCTCGTCGCCGGCCGGCTGGCCGGCCCGTCGGCGGGCGGCAGGAACATTTCCTCCTCGGCGCTCTCGCCGCCGAAGGTCCGGATATCGGGCAGGAGCGCTGCGCCGCCCAGCCGCTCGGCGAACAATTCCGCCAGCACCAGCCGCGACCGCCGCGTCGGCAGGATGATCGTCACATCGCTGAGCCAGAACGGCCCGCCGCGATCCCAGCCGCCCAGCAGGGTCCCGTCCAGCACGCGATCGACCAGCAGCGGCAGGAATTTCGCATGCGGCGCGATCGTGTAGAGCCCGCGCCGGCTCACCGCACGACCTCCGCCAACCGTCCATGTCCGTCGGCCGGAACCGTGAGCGTCACCATCATGGCGGCCCCGGACAGCAGTTCAGGCGCCCGCTCGGGCCATTCGACGAGGACAATCGCGTCCGCCCGGTCGAACAGGCCCAACTCGTCGATCTCGCGCGCCGCCGCCAGCCGATAGAGATCGGCGTGCAGCACCGGTCCGGTCGTGCTCTCATAGGGTTGCACCAACGCAAAGCTCGGCGAGGGCACGTCGAGCCGGGGATCGGCCACCAGCGTCCGGATCATCGCCCGCGCCAGCGCCGTCTTGCCGGCCCCCAGTCCTCCCGACAGCAGCACCAGGTCGCCGGGCTTCAGCGACGCCGCCAGTGCCGCGCCCAGGGCCGCGGTCGCGTCATCGTCGGCCAGAAAGATCCGCTCGGTGCTCATGGGCAAACCGATAGCATCTGCCCGCGATGGGGGAAACTATTCCGCCGCGCTCGAAACGGCCGCGGCCGACAGCGGCAGGCTCACCACCACGCGGCTGCCACGCGGCTCGCGCCGCTCGACGCTGATGGTGCCGCTGTGGAGGTGCACGAAGCTGCGCACGATGGCGAGGCCGAGCCCGGCGCCGCGCTGCAGCCCGTTGCCACCGGTGCTGCCGCGCTCGTTGAGCGCCGCCCGCATGTCCTCGGTCTGCGCGCCCTCGTCGTCGACGGTGAACAGCATGCGGCCGCCGCGGGCGATCACGCTCAGCGTCACGAGGCCGCCGGGCTCCGAGAACCGCGCCGCCGTCGACAGCAGATTGTAGAGGATCTGGACGATCCGGGTGCCGTCCGCCATCAGCGGCGGCAGGGGTTCGGGAATATCGATCCGGAGGTTGAGCGGCGTTTCGCCGTCGACATTGGGGAAGGTCGCCGCGAGGCCGGCGCGGGCCTTCTCGATCAGCGCCGGCACGTCCTGCGGCTCGGGCTTGAGTTCGGCGATCCCGGCATCGACCGTCGCGAGGTCGAGGATGTTGTCGATCAGGACGCCCAGCGTCGCGCTCGAGGCGCGGATATAGTCGGTATAGGCCCGCTGCTTGTCGTTGAGCGCGCCGGCGGTCTCGGACGCGAGCAGATCGGCAAAGCCGATGATGTTGGTCAGCGGCGAGCGCAGCTCGTAGCTGACGTTCTGGACGAACGCGTCCTTCAGCCGGTCGGCGGTGATCAGCGCCTCGTTCCGCTCGGTCAGCATCTTCTGGTAGTTGGCGCTTTCGGTCACATCGACGAAGGTCATCATCGTCTGCCCGTCCGGCAGCCGCGTGATGGCGTAGTCGAGCATCCGCCCGTCGGCCCGGGTGATGCGGCCGCTCTGGTCGGTACGCGTCGGGTTGAGGTCAACGATGCCGCGCTTCAGATCCCGCCACAGGCTGGCGCCGTCCTCGGGCAGGGCGCGGCTCACCGCCTCGATGATCTGGTCGATATGGGGCTTTGCCTCGAGCAGGTTCGTCGGCACCTTCCACAGCGTCGACAGCCGCGGATTGGAAAGCGTCAGTCGCCCGTTGGTGCCGAACACCGCAACGCCCTCGGTGAGCGCGTTCAGCGTCGAGCGCTGTACGTCGATCTGCGTGCGCGCCTGGCTCTTGAGCTTGAGCTGGTCGGTGATGTCCTCGAACACATAGATCACCCCGCCCTTGGGGCCGGCGGGCGCCGAAATCACCTGCACCGTGCGTCCGTCCGGCAGGTACCACGGGTCGCTCTCGCGCGGCGCCTTGAGCGTATAGGACTGCAGGTGTTTGGCGCGCCACGCCTGGTAGTCGGGCTCGGCCGGCAGCATGCCCGATGTCCGCAGCCGGTCGAGGATCGCCCGCTCGTCGAGCCCGGGCTGCAGCCAGTTGGGGTCGAGCCGCCACAGAGTCGCGTAGGCGCGGTTCGATTGCACCAGCTCGCGGCCGGCATTGAAGATGGCGATCGGCGTCGCCAGCGTGTCGATGATCGCGCTCAGATGCGCGAGCCCCTCGCTCTCGGTCGATGCCGATTTGGGCTTGGGCTTGAGGTAGCCGGCGCGGCCGCCGCCGGGCAGCGTCATTTCGATCAGCGACAGTCCGGCTGCTTCGCAGAGTTCGGACGGTGCCGCGTTGGGTCGCGCTGCGGCGAGCTTCTGGTAGGCGCTGTTGACGAAGGTGGGCTTGTTGGCCTCGCCATAGACGAACGCCGGCTCCTGCATCTGCGCCAGCAGCGCCGTCACCACGTCAGGGCTGCGCGTTGCTGGTGCCGGCTGGCCCTGCTGCTCGTGCGTGGGACGCAGCCTGAGCGCTGCCCCCGCGCCCAGCGGCCAGCCCATGGCGCGCACCTGCCGGCCATCGCTGGCGCGAAACAGGAGATCGAAGCTCTGCCCGCCGGCGCGGAGAGTTGCGAGCGCCTCGGTCAGCGTCGCGGCATCTGCCTGCCCCAGCCAGGAACGAAACTCCAGCACCGCTTCGGGCCGCCGCCCAGGCGGCAGCACCGAGGCGGGCTGGCCGAGGAATTTCGGACCGCCGGCCTTGCCGCCCCACACCACGGTGATTTC
>JANXSI010000554.1 GCA_025352765.1 Devosia sp.
ACGTGATCCAGTCCAACGGCGTGATCCACGTCATCGATAAAGTCCTGCTGCCCAAGAAATAAGCCCACCAGATTTCGAGCGAGAGGCCGTCCCGTGAGGGACGGCTTTTCTTCAAGGCACAAGGAGAGATCTCGGGCATCCTAATTTCTTGTGGCGACCTCTGCCCGGATGAGTCAGTAGAGGTTTGTTGACTCTTCGTTAGTTTGGGGTACTGAATTACGGAGTTAGGTGAATCTGTAAGCAATGAGGGCTGCGGTGGTCGATTATATTCGCCTGCTTCAGGTTGCCGGCTTGTTCACAGTAGTTATGTCACAGTGTGCGCATGGTCGGCCCCCATTTAGTGGTCCAGGTTTAATGTTAGTGCATGATCGGCTCTGGCGCCAAGGTGGGCGTTGTCGGTGACGCTGGTCCAGGGTTTGGAGCGGGCCAGACGATGGCCTCTGGCGCTGGCGGTCGATAGCCCAGTGACCAGTGGGGACGCTCGGTGTTGTAATGCCTGCGCCAGCCTTCGATGACGACCTTGGCTTCCTTGAGGGTGTAGAAGATCTCGCCGTTGAGCAGCTCGTCGCGCAGCCTGGAGTTGAAGCTCTCGCAATAGCCGTTCTCCCAGGGCGATCCCGGCTCGATATAGGCCGTGCTGGCCCCGACCGCCGCGATCCAGTCCCTGAGGGCTTTGGCGATGAACTCCGGCCCATTGTCAGATCGTATGTGTCCGGGAATGCCGCGCAGGATAAACAGGTCGGTCAGCGCGTCGATGACGTCGACAGCCTTGAGCCTGCGGCTCACCCGGATGGCGAGGCATTCCCGAGTAAACTCATCGATGATGTTGAGCATGCGATACTTCCGTCCGTTATGGGTCCGATCCTCGACGAAGTCGTAGGACCAGACGTGGTCGGGATGCTCGGGCCTGAGACGGATGCAGGATCCGTCGTTGAGCCAGAGCCTGCCACGCTTGGGTTGTTTCTGAGGAACCTTCAGCCCCTCGCGTCGCCAGATCCGATGCACCCGCTTGATCCCGACCAGCCACCCCGACCGCTGCAGCATCACCGTGATCCGGCGATAGCCATAGCGGCCATACTGGGTGGCTAGGGCAATGATGTCGGCGGTCAAGGCCGCCTCGTCATCGGGTGTCCTAGGGACCTTGCGCTGCGTCGATCGATGTTGCCCCAGAACCTGGCACGCCCGCCGTTCGGGAACACCCAGTTCGGCAACAACATGATCAACGCACGCCCGGCGGCGCGCGGGGCTTAGAAGTTTCCCCGGGCGGCCTCGGCCAAAATCATCTTGTCCAGCGTCAGGTCCGACACCGCCCGTCGCAGCCTTGCGTTCTCAGCCTCCAGCTCCTTCAGCCGCTTCACCTGGTCGCCCTTGAGGCCCCCATACTCCTTGCGCCAGCGGTAGTACGTTACTTCCGTAACCCCTATCGCCCGAACCGCCTCGGCAACCGTCTTGCCTTGCGAGTTCAGCACTTCGACCTGCCGCAGCTTGGCGACGATCTCTTCAGATGTCGGTCTCTTGCCTGCCATTCTCGTCCTCCTTCAGGCTCATAAAGCCATACTTCATGGAGGACCACTTTTCAGGGGCCAGACCAGCCAGCTTGAGTACTGACGAGAGCGTGCGATGGAACGCCCGGTGATCAACAAGACCATAGCCGGCGCGATCCTGTTTGGGCGGGCGGCGGGTATAAAGACGTTGCGGCAGATTGCTGAGGCAAGCCTGGGACCGGTGAGCGATGCTCTATGGAAACGTGTGGAGGCTGAGTGGCGGGAGCATAACGCGCAATCGGACGGGGTCTTGCAGGCAGCCATGCTTTCAAAACCTTAAGGCCTGCCCCCCAGAGGTCAGTCCTAAAGGCCCTCCAAGGTCGGCAACGGGGAACAGTCGACGGCAGATAACAAGATGTCAGGTCAGACACGGAACAGTCACCCTACGGCAGGAAGTTTCTGCAGTTGATTGCTATGGCGTCTTGACCGGCGTTAGAAGTCACTATCGACTGAGGCGGTTTGTTCCCGTTGATGATACAAGGCTCATCGCTTCGATCCGCTCAAGCAGCGGCATTATCTTGTCGACGTTCGCGAGGTGTCGCTCTTCCATCGAGAAGTTCATCGTCACGTAGTCGCGGCCGGGACAGTAGGTGCAAATGTTCTGGCCGGGATGCCAAGCCCCGCAATAGATCGGCTCGATTATCCCGTGTGTCACGGGGCCGTAGGTACGATGCGGCGGCACGAGCGTTAGGGCGATCTCGATGCCCATGTTGAAGCGCATGAAGCGCTTGCCGGGCAAGCCTTTCCAGATCGAGTTGAGGCCGCGAAGGGTCTTCATCACAGAGCCCATCAGCACCATGAATTTGCTGACGTCCTTTTCTTCAAGACGGCCCACCGTGTCATCGATGGTGCGGACGAACTCGACGAAATCGTCCGAGACTTTGAACTTCGCCTGCAGTGCACGCACGCGCAGGAAATCGTCGTCGCCTTCGGTCGGTTTGCCACCAAGCAAAGTGTACGCGGCGCCGATCACCCGCTTGCTCATGTGCTTGGTGGGGCCCTCGCCGTTGAGGGCGTAGGTAACAAGTGCGTAGTACAGCGACCGCTGACGGACGCCAAGCCGATTGGCGAGCAAGCGCAGCCGGTGGCGTTTGATCGCCAGCGTTTTGAAGCCCCACGGCTTCTCGTTCGGTGCAAGAAGGTTCGCCGCAATAATGTAAGTCCAGGCGAGGGATTGGCCCAACACAAAGTTGCCGATCCGATTGACCAGGCTAA
>JANXSI010000561.1 GCA_025352765.1 Devosia sp.
GGCAGCGTGTCGTTCAACGGCACCGACGTCACCAACGCGCTGCCCGACAAACTGGTGCCGATGGGCCTCAGCTTCGTGCCGCAGGAAAAGAACGTCTTCACCTCGATGAGCGTCGAGGAGAATCTCGAAATGGGCGGCTTCATCCGGCGCGACGATCTGTCGGGCGCGCTCGAGGAAATCTATTCGATGTTTCCCGTGCTCAAGGAAAAGCGCCGGCAGCCGGCGGGCGAATTGTCGGGCGGGCAGCGCCAGATGGTGGCGATGGGCAGGGCCCTGATGAGCAAGCCGCGGGTGCTGATGCTCGACGAACCGTCAGCGGGACTGAGCCCGCGCTATGTGCTCGAGATTTTCGAGCACATCGTCACCGTCAACCAGGCGGGTGTCGGCATTCTGATGGTCGAGCAGAACGCCCGGCAGGCCCTGGCCTTTGCCAGCAAGGGGTTCGTCCTCGCCAACGGGCAGAACCGCTTTACCGGCACCGGGGCGGAGCTGATTGCCGACCCGGAAGTCGCCAAAAGTTTCCTTGGGGGTTAGCCGGTGGATCAGCTGGTGTTTTTCATCAACAAGGTCGTCATCTCGGGCACCGTGCTCGGCTCGATCTATGCGCTGGGCGCCATTGGCGTGACGCTGATCTTCGGGATCCTCAGGTTCGCGCATTTCGCCCATGGCGACATGATGACCATGGGCGGCTTCGTGGCCTTCCTCCTGGCACTGCTCTGCTACCACTACGGTATCGTGCTGCCGATTCCGATGGGCTTTGTCGTTTTGCCCATCGCCATGGTGATCACGGCGGCTGCGGCACTCGGCATCGACAAGACGATCTACGCGCCGCTCCGCCGGCGCGGCGCCAAGCCGGTAACCCTGCTGATCGCCTCGATCGGCGCGACGCTGATGATCCAGGGCCTGATCCGGCTGTTCTTCGGCACTGGCACCTACAGCTTTTTCGACTATGGCGAGCCCAAGACCATCTTCAAGCTCGACATGGCCTGGGCCGGCGGTACGCGGCCGATCACTTTCACCGAACCGCAACTGCTGATGGTGGTGGTGACGGTCATCCTCATCGGGGCGCTGAACCTGTTCCTGACCCGCGCCCGGCTGGGCAAGGCGATGCGGGCGATGGCCGACAATGCCGACCTGGCGCAGGTCTCGGGCATTAACACGGCGCTGGTCGTCCGTGTGACCTGGGTCATCGCAGGGGCGCTGGCTTGCGCTGCGGGCACGATGCTGGCGCTCGATGTGTCGCTGAAGCCCGATCTCGCTTTCAACATCGTGCTGCCGATCTTTGCGGCGGCCATCGTTGGCGGCCTCGGGCAGGCCTGGGGCGCCATCGCCGGCGGATTCCTGCTCGGCTTTGCCGAGACGCTCGGCGTCTTCAACTGGTCGACGCTGCTGCGGCCGCTGCAGGGCGCGCTGCCGCAGTGGCTCGTGCTTCCCGACAACCTCGCGCTGGTGCCGACCGAATACAAGATCACTGTGTCCTTCGTGATCCTCGTCGTAACGCTGCTGTGGCGGCCGACAGGCATCTTCAAAGGAGCCTCGACATGAGCTCCACCGCGCGCGCTTCACTGCTCTATCTGGGACTCGCCGCCTTCATCGTCGCCATCGGCATCTGGCAGGGACCTGCCAACATCTCGCTGCTGCTGCTGCAGGCCATCGCGCTGGCACTGGTGGCGCTCGGGCTCAATATCCAGTTCGGCTATGGCGGGCTGTTCAACTTCGGCATCCTCGGCTTCCTGATGATCGGCGGCTTCGCCGTGACCTTCGTGTCCTATCCGGTGAACATGAAGTTCTGGGCCTCCGACGGCCCGGTGATGCTGCTCAAAGCGTTCGTCGCCTTTGCCATCGGCGTGGCGCTGGTCTGGGGCGCCCGGCGCGCGCCGCTCAAGGGCAGCGGGAAGAACGCGCTGGTCGTTCTCTGCTGGTTCGTCGCCTATGTGCTCTATCGCAGCCAGATCGATCCAGCCGCCGCCTACATTGAGAGCACCGCCGGCTTCGTTGGCGGGCTCGGCCTCCACCCGCTGGTGGGCTGGGCCTTCGGCGGCATTCTCGCTGCGGCCATTGGTGTGGTTGTCGGCAAGATCAGCCTTGGTCTGCGCACCGATTATCTCGCCATCGCCACCATCGGCATCTCCGAGATCATCCGCGCATTCATCAAGAATGCCGACTGGCTGACGCGTGGCACGCTCACCGTCTCGCCGATCCCGTGGCCGGTGCCGCAGCCGCAGGATTTCCAGGCCAATGGCGTCGAGCAGACGCTGTCCTTCGTCTATGCCCGCGGCGCCTACATCGCGGTCGGCGTGGTGCTGATGGCGATCGTGCTGTTCCTCGTCCAGCGCGCCTATCGTGGCCCATGGG
>JANXSI010000594.1 GCA_025352765.1 Devosia sp.
CTTCTTCCGAAATGAAGTAGAGGAACGGTCCGGCGGGTGCTCGCACCCGTCGGCCGCTCGCTTTGGCCCCAGGCCACGCGCCCGGGCTGCGGTTTTCCATGTTGCAATCAGGCTTACCGAGTATCAACGTTACCCGTTGGATTACTGAGAATAACCACCTACCTCTGCGCGTCTCGACAGGTTAGTGTCGTTGACCAATGAAGGGCACTGAGACGGACCGTAGCCGTTGATCTGAGCCAAGCGATTTCGGCGGGTTTTTTTGCGGAGTGCATAAACAGCAGTTGCTTTGAGAATGGTCTCCGTAGCAATGCGACAAATCCTTTAAAGTGGTGCGCGTATCGACAACACGCTCCTGCGATTTGCTTGCAATCCAATATCGGAAACTTACGCCCACAGCGCTCTTGCTCGCAATACTCAAAGTTTCAGCCCTCTGACTAGCCGCCTGAGCATCATCTCGCGCGACCGGTGCGGGCTATGGCGAGAAGAGCACTGAGCGGCTGGCGCAGCGCAATGGCTACCGCGAGCGGGACTGGGAGACGCGCACCGTCGAGCTGCGCATTCCGAGGCTTAGGAAGGGCAGCTACTCCCCCGGCTTCCTCGAGCCGCGGCGGTTGGCCGCGAAGGCGCTGACCGCGGTGATCCAGGAGGCCTATGTCCAGGGTATCTCGACTCGCTCGATCGACGACCTGGTCCGAAAATGCCCTTTAACGGTAAGTCGAACTCGGCGATGCTAGCGAGGCGAATGGGGAGCATCTCCGCCGGCCCGCTTGACAACTTCTAAAGGGCGTCGGAAAAATCTTGGCTGAGATCAACAGTTGAGACCACAAGCGGGTTCGGGGTCTTTCTTGCGTTTGCATACGTTTCATGGGGTCTTGGCTGATTGGACTGGCGATCGGCTGTCCGACCGACTCTACGTGCCCCGTAAGGCGTTTGAGGCTTGGCTAGAGCGATCGCCATCGAAATATGTGGCCTTGCAGCGCTGCGGCCCCGATGAAACTGCACTTACCATCGACGATTCAACCATTGCCGGAGCCGAAGCGTGTTTGATTGCCCGCCGGCTCGGGCATGAGGTCACCCTGTTTCTCAATCCGCACCAAATCATTACGCAGACGCCTTATTTCTTCACGATCCTCAACCTTGCGATCGACCAGTTGGCCGAGCGAGCCCGCCGCACCAATCCCAAGGTCAGTTGGCGCGCACCACAGTACGTCGCTTTGCGGCAACAGGCCCGAAGCCGGCTGATTTCGTTGGCGGATGGGGCACGCGACAGCGAGCTTCGCCGATCGCTCAGCGCCTGGGACCTCGAGATGCCGAGGGCGGCCCCCGAACACCATCCGATCGACCTGTCGATGCTCACCAAACTCGTCGCCGCGGGGGTGCAAATTGGCAATCATGGATGGTCGCACATCGATATTGCCAGTCTCTCCGAAGACAGCCTTTGCGACGATATCACCCGCGCCCGGCAGTGGCTGAGAGATGCCACCGGCCAAGCGGTCGACGCCTACGCCGTCCCCTTTGGTCTGGCAACGCCGCCCGCCGCCGTGCTGCAGCAGCTCAACGGGCCTTGCCTGCTCGTCGACGCCAGTCGGCCAGTTGGCGAGCTTGCGCCAGGGCTGATCAATCGAACCGATATCACTGACGGGATCCAAGAATGGGCGCCGTCGATCTACCCCGGCGACCCCCGACGGCGCTGCCTTTTCAGGCATGCTGGCCGCCGCACCACATTGAGCGTGATACTTGGGGCGATCGCCATTGGACTCGTGCTTACGTTATTGACGCTTCTTTGGAAAGCTTGGCTAGACGGCCGATGATTGGCCTCGCCTCTAATCCCCAGTCAAGGCTCCCCGGAACTGAAAAGGGCCGTACATGAGCACTCCGGCGCTCACCGTGTTGTTTGCCACGCGCGATGGCGAGGCTGTCCTTGGACGGACACTGCAAGCCTTTGCGGAGGTACGACACCCTGGCGTGCCGTGGCAAATGGTCGTAATCGACAACGGAAGTCGCGACTCGACCTCTGCCCTTCTTGGCAAGTTCTTGTCGCGCTTGCCCCTTGAGATCGTTCACCACCCGATTGCTGGCAAGAACGCCGCTCTGAACGCTGGTATTCAACTTTGTCACGGTGAGTTAATCGTCATTGCGGACGACGATATACTTCCCGATCCAGCGTTCCTCAACGCATGGGCCAGCTACCTCACGAAGCAGGCATCCTACTCGTTGTTCGGCGGCCGTATCGATCCTTACTTCGAGACGCCGCCGCCCGACTGGTTGCGACTGGACCGGCGCCATCATGCCTTGATGTTTGCCGCGCGCGATCTGGCGGAGGGCCCGACCGAACCGGGCGAAATCTACGGCTGCAACATGGCAGTCAGGCGCGGCGTATTCGATCAGGGCTTCCGCTTCGATGAGCGCGTCGGCCCCGATCGCGATAATCCGAACTACCGCATGGGCAGCGAGGTCGAGTTCCTGCGCCGCGTTGCCGCGGCCGGGGCGGCCAGCTGGTTTGCCCGAGCGCCGTTGGTCCGCCATATCGTGCGCGCCCATCAATGGACCGAGGCCGCCTGGATCGGCCGCGCCTATCGCTGCGGACGTGGGCGCGCCTATCTCATGCTGAAGGAGGGGCGGAACATGGCCCCCCCGCGAGTTACCCTGGCGGACCGATTGGCACTTCTTTTGCCCATGGACCGGTACCGATTTCCCGCGCTCAGTGCCTTGCACATGGCCCGCGGCTTTGCAGATGAATGCGCTGCCACGGCGGTTTCCGGACCCACCCTGGCCAGCCAGAAAGGTCGCGACCGCACCGAGTAGTCGAAGGGCGCCGCTACGGCGTGATGCCTGGAACGTAGTTTTCGCGCTTTTTTCGACCTAGTGGATGGAATCTAACACTTGGTGCCCTCGTCTGACGGCGGCGATGATGCGGTCTG
>JANXSI010000601.1 GCA_025352765.1 Devosia sp.
CCCGGCTGGCTCTTGAGGCAGCCGACGACGACGATGGCGATGGTGCTCACCAGCGAAATCCCCGGGATCGCCGCGACGATAATGACGGCCAGCGTCCACCAGCCGGTCTGACCGATGTCGTGAAGCCGCCGCACCATGAGCCCAATGGAGGGCAGGATGGTTATCAGCCCCCAGATGCCAAGCAATACGGCGCCGACCCAGAACAGCGGCGAGCCGATGGCGGACATCACCTCAGCGGTCGTCGGATTGCGACCGAGCTGGGAGAGCTGGACGAGGCCGGAGCCGAGGCCGATGAACAGCACGATAGTGAGGACGGTGCTGATGATCGCCGAAAATAGCGCTGCGCCCCAAAACTCCTTGCGGCGGGCCCGGCCGGAGAAGCTGACGAATTTGGCGGTGTAGGCCCGCACGAAATACCCCCACAGGCCAAGATCAGGTTCGATCCGTCCGGAGTAGGGTGTGCTGGCAGCCGGCGTCATGGCGCTGGCGATGGCCGAAGCCGCGGGAGATTCGACGTAAATGTCCTTGGCGAGCTTGCCCTCGAAGTCGAAATCGACTCTCGTGCCGCGCCCGATCGGCACCAGTTGTTTCAGATCGGCGCGGGTAAAACTGTAGCGAATGCCGTCGGCACCCGAGATCTGGCCGGTGCCCGAATTGTCGTCGTAGTTGAGAACTTCGCCCTTCATACTTTCCCCCAGCGGCTTGAGCCGGTCGAGACTAGTCACCGATTCGCCGGGGAGGCAAGCGAGCGGCCGGTTTCACCCCGGGTTGGCTGGGGAATGCCGCCTCTCCCGGCGTGGTTGCAATCGGGCGGCCGAGGCGGCAGAACACTGCGGCCATGACCCTTGATCCGATCGCCCTGCTGCAAGACCTGATCCGCTGTCCGTCGGTGACGCCCACCGAAGCCGGAGCACTCGACGTGCTCGAGACGGCGCTTACCCGGCTCGGCTTTATCGCCACCCGGCTGCGCTTTGAGGGCGACGGCTCCTATCCGGTCGACAATCTGTTCGCGACGCGAGCGGCCGGCGGGCCGGACGCCGGACCGCACCTGCTGTTCAACGGCCACACGGACGTGGTGCCGCCGGGTGATGCGGCGCTGTGGAAACATGATCCATTCGGCGCCGAGATCGTCGACGGGGTGCTCTACGGGCGTGGCGCGGTCGACATGAAGTCGGGAATTGCGGCGTTCGTCGCCGCGCTAGCCGATGCGCCGGCCAATGGCCGCATCTCGCTTGCCATCACCAATGACGAGGAAGCCGACGGGATCAACGGGACGGCGAAGATCCTCGAGTGGGCGAAGGCCGCTGGGCATCGCTTCGATTTCGCCATCGTCGGCGAACCGAGCGCCACCGCTAAAGTCGGCGACTCGATCAAGATCGGCCGCCGCGGGTCGCTCAACGGCAGGATCAGCGTGACCGGCATCCAGGGGCATGTCGCCTACCCGCACAAGGCGCGCAATCCGCTGCCGGTAGCGGCGGCGCTCGTCGGGTCGCTGTCGGGCACGCTCGACGACGGCAGCGAACACTTCCCTGCCTCCAATCTCGAATTCACCTCGTTCGATGTCGGCAACCCGGTGACCAACGTCATCCCGGCCGCTGCAACGCTCAGGTTCAATGTCCGCTACAACGACCGCTGGACGCCCGAAAGCCTCGAAGAGGCGATCCGCGAGGGCATCGAGAGCACTGACGACGAAGGCTGCCGCATCGGCTTTGAGGTCGTGGGCGTGCCGTCCCGATCGTTCCTGTCGCCGCTCTCTGGCGGTGTGGATGTGCTGGCCCAGGTGATCGCCGAGCGAACGGGGACGCGCCCGGAGCTGTCGACCGGCGGCGGAACGTCGGACGCGCGCTTTGTCGCGCAATACTGCCCGGTGGTCGAGCTGGGCCTCCCCGGCCCCACAATGCACAAGGCCGACGAGTGCGTGCCGGTGGCCGACGTACTGGCGCTGCGCGACCTCTATGCCGCGTTCATCGGCCGCTATTTCGGCAGTGCGGCGTGAACGGCCTCGGCGACCTCAGCAACGCGTTTCGCGGCTGGGTTCAATTGCTGACCGGCAAGCCGGACGCCGGCCGATTCTTTCGTCTCGACTATTTCGGCCTCGTCGTCGCCATCGGCTGGTACACGGCGGCGGTGCTGCTGGTGGTCGCTGTGCAGTCGAGCGCGATCGGCCTCCCCAGCGTCAACTCGTTCCTGTTCGGGCTCTTCGCGCAGGCCGTGACGATCGGGGTGCTGGGCCTTGCGATCGCGCAGTCGCTCAAATTCCTCAAGGCCGACGTGCCGCTCAACCGCCTGCTGGTCCCGGTGCTCTATGCGCTGTGCTTCATGTTCGTCCTGTCCATTCCGCTGACGCTGGTGTCGCCCGGGGCCGGACTGATCGCCGTGCTGGCGGCGGGGTACCTGATCTATCGCGCGGCGCGGCAGCTGGCGGCGCTGCCGCTGCGTCTCGCCGGCGCGCTGACGCTGCTGTGCGTCATCGTCCTTGTGGTTGTGCCCAACGCCCTCTACATCGTGTTTCTGCAAATTCCGTCCCCCGCATAGACGAGTTTTCCTGTTGGCCCGGCAATCGACGTTTCTCGAAGAGCTGATGGCCGGCGGACGTGGGGTGCTGGGCCTCCTGATCGGCGACAAGCAGTCCGG
Organism: Devosia sp.; assembly: GCA_025352765.1. Classification (GTDB taxonomy): domain Bacteria; phylum Pseudomonadota; class Alphaproteobacteria; order Rhizobiales; family Devosiaceae; genus Devosia_A. The sequence goes on from JANXSI010000601.1 coordinate 2,635, forward strand.
CAGCTATTTCGATTTCTCGCGCCGCGGCCTCTATGGCAGCTTCATCGCATTTCTGGCGGTGACGGCGCTCAATGCGCTGGTTCCCACGATGCTCGGGCAAGGCGATCCGGGCGGCATCGGCCGTTCGATCGCGATGGTCGCCATCCTGTTCGTGCTGCAGGTGGCGTTCTCGGCCATTGTGTTGCGGCAGATCAACCGGCTTGACGGGCTGGTGCCCTATCTCGTCGCCGACAACTGGGCGACGTTCTTTCTCACGCTGGTGTCGGCGGCGATCGCCGCGGCCGGGTTCGACTCGGACCTCGTGCTGGTGGTGCTGGCGATCGTGGTGATCGTCATCGAGGTCAATATCGCGCGGCTCATCGTGACGCTGAGTCCGCTGCAAATCGCGATGTTCCTGATCGCGCAGATCGTCGGGGTGTCGATCGGGCTCGCGCTGATCAGCCTCGTCTTCCCGCTGCCGGGCGTGGCTCAGCCGGGGCTGGCGTCGTAGTCGACCTTCATCAGGTACAGCCCGTCGGGTGGCGCCAGCGGCGCACAGCGGGCGCGGTCCCGCGCATCGAGCGCGGCGCGGAACTGCTGCGGCGTCCACTTGCCCTCGCCGACGAGCTTGAGTGACCCGACCATAGAGCGGACCTGTGAGTGGAGGAAACTGCGGGCGCTGGCCCGCACCACGACGACCTCGCCCTCGCGCGTGACGTCGAGCCGGTCGAGCGTCTTGACCGGCGACTTGGCCTGGCATTCGGCGGCGCGGAAGGTGGTGAAGTCGTGCTTGCCGAGGATCAGCTGCGCGGCCGCATGCATCGGCTCGACGTCGAGCGGCTTCGGACAGTGCCAGACGCGGAACTGCTCGATCGCGGGGCGCGGCCGGCGGTTGAGGATGCGGTATTCGTAGTGCCGGCCGATGGCCGAAAAGCGCGCCTCGAAGCCATCGGTAAC
>JANXSI010000645.1 GCA_025352765.1 Devosia sp.
AATTTCGGGGTTCGGCAAATAAATCTGCGAACCGACCCCAAGGACTGGCGCAGGCTTGGCGTCTTAGGTTCAAGATGTCTATCCGAAGGGCGCTTGAGTGAACGGGTCCATGGCTTTGATGCCGCAAACGGCTGAACTTCCGCAGCGGGCTGCCGCAGCCGCAACCAGCCTCTTGCTGGTCAACCGCGCCAAGGCGGGCGATCGGCTCGCTTTCGGGCAATTGGTCGAGCAGCACTACGATTTCATTTTCCGCACCGCCTGCAAATGGACGGGCAAGCGCTCCGACGCCGAGGATGTGGCGCAGGAGGTGTGCATCAAGCTCGCCACCGCCATCCAGAGTTTCGACGGGCGCTCAGCGTTCACCAGCTGGCTCTACCGGGTGACGCTCAACATGGTGCGCGACGGGCAGCGCTCGTCGAGCCGGCGCGGCAAGACCATCGACGCATTCACATTGGTACATCCCGAGGACGACCCCGGGGGACAGGAGGAATCGGCCACAGCACACGAACTCTGGAACGCGGTGAGCGAGCTGCCCGAAAAACAGCGCGAAGCGATCATGCTGGTCTACGCGGAAGAGATGAACCACGCGGAGGCGGCAGCGATCATGGGGTGCAAGGAGGCCACGGTGTCCTGGCACATACACGAAGCGAAAAAGACCCTGAGGGGACTTTTGTGATGACGGAAGATGACAAGATGACCGATGCAGCCCTCCACTCGCTGAAGAATTTGCGCGCCGCGCAGCCTTCGCCCGAGGCAAAAAAGATTGCGCTCAATGCCGCGATGGCGGCGTTCGATGCAGCACAGGTGAAAAAGCCGGCGAGGGCCGGATGGGCCAGCCGGTGGCGGCTGGGCGCCGGTCTCGGCCTGCCGATCGGGACCGCGGTTGCGGCGCTCGTGCTGCTGCCGCTCGGCACGCAGCTGTTTGTCGCCCAATCGAACAAGACGGACGGTGTGCCGCCCAAGGGCGAGGTGACCATTGCCAGCAAGGACAAGCCGCTGCTGAAGACGCCGGCCGATGCGCCGGTACCGCTGCCCAAGACCATGGACGAGGAAAAGGCCGACGACGGCGCGACGCTGACGCTGGCGCAGCCGGCCAAGCCCGTGACCGAGATTGCCGGTACGGTTGCTCCCGAGCCGATGGCGACCACGACCGCGGCGCCGGTGATGGACCAGCTGGCGACCAGCGCGCCGGTCGGACGGGGTGTTGCCGACGCCAAGCGGATGGCACAGACGCCAATGCAGGAGCAGGGCGAGGCTGACCTGATGGCCGCTCCGGCCCCCAGTGCCAATGTCATGGGGTCGGTGGGCGTGGTGTCGCAGAATGGCGTCTCGCTGCAGCCGAGCGGCGACAGCTTCCAGAAGTTTGACGAGAGCCGGGTCAAGGTGGTGAAGGATGAGCCGGTCTCAACCTTTTCGATCGACGTCGACACGGCATCGTACTCGTATGTGCGGAGCGTGCTGGGCGACGGCTATCTGCCGGAGCCCGATGCGGTGCGGCTCGAGGAACTGATCAACTATTTCCCCTACGACTATCCGGCGCCCGCCAGCCTCGAGACGCCGTTCCGGGCGACGATGGCGGTGATGCCGACGCCGTGGAACAGCAAGACCGAACTGCTCGAGATCGGCATCAAGGGCTATGTGCCACCCGCCACCGAGCGGCAGCCGGAAAATCTGACGTTCCTGATCGATACGTCGGGGTCGATGGACGAGCCCAACAAGCTGCCGCTGCTGAAGCGTTCGTTCGGCCTCTTGGTCGACCAGCTGAAGCCGACAGATACGGTGTCGATCGTGGTCTATGCCGGCTCGGCCGGCGTGGTGCTCGAGCCGACCAAGGCGGCCGACCGGGCCAAGATCCTCGGGGCGCTCGACAATCTCGCGGCGGGTGGGTCGACCGCCGGGGCCGAGGGGATCGAACTCGCCTACCGGCTGGCGGCGCAGAACAAGATCGCCGATGGGGTGAACCGGGTGATCCTAGCGACCGATGGCGACTTCAATGTCGGCATCGACAGCCCGGATGCGCTCAAGACCTTTATCAAGTCCAAGCGCGACCAGGGGATCTTCCTCAGCGTGCTGGGGTTCGGACGCGGCAATCTCGACGATGCGCTGATGCAGAGCCTCGCCCAGAACGGCAACGGCAATGCCAGCTACATCGACAGCTTTGCCGAAGCGCAGAAGGTGCTGGTGGAGGAGGGCGGCGCGAACCTCGTTACCATCGCGAAGGACGTGAAAATCCAGGTGGAGTTCAACCCGGCGCAGGTCAGCGAATATCGGCTGATCGGCTACGAGACCCGGGCGCTCAACCGCGAGGATTTCAACAACGACACGGTGGACGCGGGCGAGATCGGCGCGGGCCACACTGTAACGGCGCTCTACGAGATCACGCCGGCCGGGTCGGGCGGCGAGCTCAATGATCCGCTGCGCTACAGCAGCTCGATGTCGGCCGAACCGCAGCCGGTCAGCCAGGAACTCGGCTTCCTCAAGATGCGCTACAAGACGCCGGAGGGTGTGGTGAGCAAGCTGATTACCACGCCGATCGGCAAGGATCTGGTGCTCGACGATCTGAGCAAAGCGGGCAACGACCAGCGCTTCGCCGCAGCGGTCGCCGCCTTCGGGCAGAAGCTTAAGGGGTCGGCCTATGGCGAGGCGATGACCTGGCAGCAGATCGCGGACCTCGCGAATGGGGCCAAGGGGTCGGATGTGAATGGGTATCGCGCCGGGTTCGTGCAGATGGTTAAGCTGGCCGCGGTGATCGGGCCGGACAAGCCGGGTGTGGCCGAGTAAACCCCCCCAGTCCACCACGCTTCGCGTGGTCCCCCCTCTCCGTGAAGAGAGGGAGCGCCGACTGAGAGGCTCGTGGATATAATGAGAAAGGCCCGGTTCGCCGGGCCTTTTTTGTCCTGGCCGATCACAAATCGTCGCGGGATGTCTTTTGATATGGCCGAGAGGCGCGAAGAACATATAGTGAACGGATCATGCAGATCACCCTTCAGCGCAAACTCGCGGTTCTGGCCGATGCCGCCAAATATGATGCGTCATGCGCGTCGAGCGGAACGGAAAAGCGCAGCAGCCAGGAACTGGGCGGGATCGGGTCGACCGAGGGGAGCGGCATCTGCCACTCCTATGCGCCGGATGGGCGGTGCATTTCTCTGCTGAAGCTGCTGCTGACCAATTTCTGCGTCTACGACTGCGCCTATTGCGTCAACCGCTCGTCGTCCAATGTCGAGCGGGCGCGCTTCTCCGTCGACGAAGTGGTGACGCTGACGCTGGACTTCTATCGGCGCAACTACATCGAGGGGCTGTTCCTGAGCTCGGGCATCATCCGCTCGCCCGACTACACGATGGAGGAGATGGTGCGGGTGGCGCGGACGCTGCGGCTGACGCACGGGTTTCGCGGCTATATCCACCTCAAGATCATTCCCAATGCGTCGCCGGAGCTGCTGGCCGAGGCGGCGGTGCATGCCGATCGGCTGTCGACCAACATCGAGCTGCCGACAGATCTCAGCCTCAAGACCCTGGCACCGGAGAAGCTGCCGAGCGCCATCCGCACAGCGATGGCCAAGATCGAGCATGCGCGCGAAGAATCGCGGCCTGACGGCAAGCAGGGCAACGGCAAGAAGAAGCCCACCAAACTCGCGCCGGCCGGGCAATCGACGCAGATGATCGTCGGTGCCGATGCGACGGACGATGCGGGGATTCTGCAGCGCAGCGCCTCGCTCTATGCCGGCTATGGCCTGAAGCGGGTGTACTATTCGGCGTTCTCGCCGATCCCCGACGCCAGCAGGGCGCTGCCGCTCTCGGCGCCGCCACTGATGCGCGAGCACCGGCTGTATCAGGCCGACTGGCTGATGCGGTTCTACGGGTTCAATGCCGACGAGATCGCCGGGGGCGGGGAGGGCGGCTTTCTCGATCTCGCGATCGATCCAAAACTCGCCTGGGCGCTGAAACATCGCGAGCTGTTTCCGCTCGACGTCAACCGGGCGGATCGCGAGATGTTGCTACGGGTGCCGGGGCTCGGGGTGAGGTCGGTCAATGCCATCCTCACTTCACGGCGTCACCACCGGCTGCGGCTCGAGGATGTGGCGCGGCTCTGCGCCTCGGCCAAGGCGGTGCGGCCGTTCATCGTCGCGGACGACTGGACCCCGGGGGCGTCGCTCGATTCTACGGGACTGCGGGCGCGGCTGACGCCGGCGCCGACGCAACTGAGCCTGTTCTGATGCATCGGGTGCGGCTGACATCGGTCAACGATTTCGCCGAGTGGCGGAATGCAGCGCGCGGGTTGCTGATCAAGGGTGTGCAGCCAGACGAGGTGATCTGGGAGGATCCGTCGGCGCCGATCGATCTGTTCGCCGAGCCCGAGGATCGTCCGCCCGATGTCGCGGCGCGTGCGGTGGGGGTGGTGCCGCCGCTGTTCCTCGAGCTGGCGGAGGCGGCGGTCTGTCATCGCGAGGCGGTCCGGTTCGCCTTGCTCTACCGGCTGCTTTTCCGGCTGCAGAAGGATCGCGAGCTGATCGGCGTGCGCGCCGACCCCGATGTCAGCCGGCTCTACCGGCTGGTGGGCGAAGTGCGCCGCGACAGTCACAAGATGAAGGCGTTCGTGCGCTTTCGCGAGGACGAGACGCGCTTCGGCGCGTGGTTCGAGCCGGACCACTATGTGCTCGAGCGCACGGCACCGTTTTTCGTGCGTCGGTTCGCGTCGATGCAGTGGGCGATCTTCACGCCTTATCGGTCGGCGGCGTGGGACGGGCAAAAGCTGCTGTTCGGCGACGGGACGCGGCGGGAGGACGCGCCGCGTGGCGACGCGATGGAGGAGATGTGGCGGACCTATTTTGCCTCGATCTTCAATCCGGCGCGGCTGAAAGTTCAGATGATGAAATCGGAGATGCCGGTCAAATACTGGCGGAACCTGCCGGAGGCCGAGCTCATTCCCGCACTGATCCGGGGTGCCAAGGAAGCGGAGGCAGCGATGATCGCGAAGGCCGCGACAATACCCCCGGCCCGCCACATGCGGGCCGATGCCCGCAAGATCGTGCCGGAAGAGGCGGTCGAGATCACCTCGCTCGCCGACGCCCGAGCGGCGGTGCAGGGCTGCACGCGCTGCCCGCTCTACCAGTACGCGACGCAGGCGGTGTTCGGCGATGGGCCGGCGACGGCCGAGGTGATGTTCGTGGGCGAGCAGCCAGGCGATCAGGAGGATCTGGCGGGCAGGCCGTTCGTCGGGCCGGCGGGACAGGTGTTCGACCGGGCGCTCGAGAAGGTCGGGATCGACCGCAGCCGGGTCTATGTCACCAATTCGGTGAAGCATTTCAAATTCGAGCCACGCGGCAAGAAGCGCATCCACCAGAAGCCGAATGCTGGCGAGATCCAGGCGTGCCGGTTCTGGATCAACCTCGAGCGCGAGTTCGTGCGCCCCAAGCTGATCGTTGCAATGGGCGCGACGGCGGTGCAGAGCCTGACGGGGAAGGCTGCGTCGATCACTTCGCTGCGCGGCAAGAAGCTCGAACTGCCCGACGGCGGGCATCTGCTGGTGACTGTGCACCCCTCCTATCTGCTGCGCCTGCCGGACCGCGAGGAAGCGGCCCGCGAACTCGAGCGGTTCGAGGCCGATCTCAGGGCCGTCAAGGCGTTCATCGACCGGCGGGGTGACGAGGTGCGTAGCGGGGCAGGGCAGGCCGCGTGAGGTTTGCGTTGCGGCGACCATCCAGTGCTGCTTGACAGGGCCGGGGGCCAAACCTAAGAAGGCGGCGCCTTTGGCAGCCGTTTGCGGCGTGGTCTCGTTTCCACCCGCGAGGCCTGGGGCGGAGTAGCTCAGCTGGTTAGAGCACGGGAATCATAATCCTGGGGTCGGGGGTTCGAGTCCCTCCTCCGCTACCATCGATCCCCCCACATCGCCGGCATAGCCGCCGAGAAGGGCGGACATCCGGCCGATGACCTCGGCGGAGACGCCGCCGGCGGGGGTGTCGTGGATTACGACGCGGTCGATAAGTGACCGGAATTGCTCCATTTTTTCCCGATCGTTGCGCAGGTCGATGTTCGGCAGCTGCTCGCTGAGATAGGTCACCGTGCGCCGATATTCGGCGATAGCGG
>JANXSI010000647.1 GCA_025352765.1 Devosia sp.
CAGGCCGCCGGGATCCGGCCGCAGGACGCCCTGCCCGACGAAGAGAACATGGAGCGCAAGGTCGAGCGGCTGAAGGCCGAACGCGAGCGGCTGGGCGGGGTCAACCTCGCGGCCGAGACCGAAAGCGTCGAGGTGCAGGAAAAGCTCGACACCATGGTCAAGGACCGCGACGACCTGGTGGCGGCAATCGCCAAGCTGCGCTCCGGCATCCAGAGCCTCAACAAGGAGGGTCGCGTGCGGCTGTCCGAGGCATTCGAGAAGGTCAACAAGCACTTCCAGGAGCTGTTCACGACGCTGTTCGGCGGCGGCACGGCGGAACTGCAGTTTGTCGAGAGCGACGATCCGCTGGAAGCCGGGCTCGAGATCATCGCGCGGCCACCGGGCAAGAAGCCCTCAACGATGACGCTGCTGTCGGGCGGCGAGCAGGCGCTGACGGCGATGTCGCTGATCTTTGCGGTGTTCCTCACCAACCCGGCGCCGATCTGCGTGCTCGACGAAGTCGACGCGCCGCTCGACGACGCCAATGTCGAGCGCTTCTGCACGCTACTCGACACCATGGCGACGCGGACCGAGACGCGGTTCGTGGTGATCACCCACAACCCCATCACCATGGCGCGGATGAACCGGCTATTCGGGGTCACGATGTTCGAGCGCGGCGTCAGCCAGTTGGTCTCGGTCGACCTCACGGGCGCCGTCAAAGTGCTCGAGACGGCGGTTGCCAGCTGAGGCCCGGCAGCACGCCGAGTCAGCGACGGAATCCGGCCGGTCACGCAAACGCGACCCTGACTCGATGTCGCGGTTCGGAAAAAAGTCAAAACCGTCATATTTTTCAGATGGTTAGCATGGGAGTTGCGCGCTTGACACCCAGTGGGGACCGCCACTATGTTGCGCGCGAGTTTGAGGGAACATCTTTCCTTTGCCGCCGGGGCAGAACGGGGGAACGCGATGACGGAACCGCGTGACACCGGAAGCGACGGAGATGGATCGAGAGTGCGCGAGCAGTCGAAGATCCTGAAGGAAAAGATTGCACGCGCGCAAGGGCGCCGGACAGAGGCCGCAGGCCGACCGGGGCAGTCTGCAGGCAGTGATAATTCGGGAATGAACCGCGGCATGCGGCTCGGCACCGAGTTCATCGCTGCAGTCCTTGTGGGCGCGGTGGCGGGTTATCTGCTGGACCGGTGGCTGAATACGTCGCCCTGGATCATGCTGGTTCTGCTGCTTGTCGGATTTGCGGCCGGGGTGCTGAACGTCACCCGGGCCGCCGCTGAAATGAACAGGGCGTCACCACCGCCGCCCGGCTCGGACCTTGGTCCGGGTGACGACGAAGAAGACCAGTAACGCCCGAGGACTGAGCTTGGCCGATCCGAATAAAGTCGACCCGATCCACCAGTTCCAGATCAGCAAGATCGTCTCTTTTGGCGACGGCGGTTTTGCCTTCACCAATTCGGCGCTGTTCATGGCGCTTGCCGTCGGCCTGATCATCGCCTTCCTGCTGCTGTCGACCAGCCGCCGGGGCATCGTCCCCAACCGGGTGCAACTGATCTCCGAGATGCTCTACGAGTTTGTGGCCAACATGGTGCGCAACTCGGCCGGCACCGCCGGCATGAAGTTCTTCCCGTTCGTGTTCTCGCTGTTCATGTTCGTACTGGTCGCCAACATGTTCGGCATGATCCCGTTCTTCTTCACCGTCACCAGCCACATCATCATCACTTTCGCGCTGGCGCTCCTCGTGTTCGCGGTCGTCATCATCTACGGCTTCTGGCACAACGGCCCGAAGTTCCTGAAGTTGTTCGTGCCCTCGGGCGTGCCGGCCTATGTGCTGCCGATCGTCGTGCCGATCGAGGTGGTGTCGTTCCTGTCGCGGCCGATCTCGCTCAGCGTGCGTCTGTTCGCCAACATCCTCGCCGGTCACATCACCCTGAAGGTGTTCGCCGGCTTCATCGTGACGCTGGGGGGCCTCGGCTTCCTCGGCTGGCTCGGCGCCCTGCTGCCGCTAGCGATGACGGTCGCAATCACGGCTCTCGAATTCCTCGTCGCCGCCCTGCAGGCCTATGTTTTTGCAGTGCTGACGTCGATGTACATCAACGATGCGATCCATCCGTCGCATTAGAGTTCAACCTATCCGGCGGTCCGAGGTCGGCCCCGCCTAAAGACTAGTCCAAAGGAGCAAACATGGATCCGCAAGCAGCAAAGTTCATTGGCGCAGGTATCGCTGCCATCGGTATGGCGGGCGCCGCCATCGGCGTGGGCAACATTTTCGGCAGCTTCTTGTCGGGTGCCCTGCGCAATCCGTCCGCCTCGGCCAGCCAGTTCGGTAACCTGATCTTCTGGTTCGCCGTGACGGAAGCCCTCGGCATTTTCTCGTTCCTCATCGCGCTCCTGCTGCTGTTCGCAGTCTGAGTTTCCACTAGAGGGCCGGAGCCCGGACTGTCCGGGCTCCAAAGGATCGAACGAGGACTGACCCATGGCGGGTGAATTCCCCACCATCATTGTGGCACAGGCACAGAGCGGCGACGCCCTGCAGCAGGGTGTCATCGTCTCCGAAGCGAGCAGCGCGCTGCCGCCGGTGGCCACGACGGAGCACGCCTCGACCGAGGAACATGCCGAAGTGTTTCCGCCCTTCGATCCCTCGACATTCACGAGCCAGTTGGTCTGGCTGGCGATCGCGTTCGCTGTGCTTTACCTGGCGATGAGCCGGATGGCGCTGCCGCGGATCGGCGGGATCATCGAAGCCCGCAAGACCCGCATCGAGGGCGACCTCAAGGAAGCCGAACGGCTGCGGGCAGAGACGGACAAGGCGGTTGCCGCCTATGAGACCGCGCTGTCGGAAGCTCGGCAGAACGCTCACAAGATCGCCCAGGAAACCCGCGAGAGCATTCGCGCCGACCTCGAGGCGAAGCGCAAGACCGTGGAAGATCAGCTCGCGGGCCGCGTTACGGAAGCCGATGTGCGGATCAACCAGAGCAAGACAGCGGCGCTCGCCAATGTCGACTCGATTGCCACCGAGACCGTGCAGGCCGTCGTGACGCAGCTCACCGGAGCGGTCAGCGAAGCCGAGGCGGCTGCGGCCGTCGCGGAAGTGAAGGGGACCGTCTGATGTGGAGTTTCGGAGCGGACGCCACCACCGGCGCAACGATCTGGGCTACCGTCGGCCTCGTCATTTTCATCGGCGTCGCGATCTATTTCGGCCTGCCCAAGATGATCACCAAGCTGCTCGACGATCGCATCAAGGCGATCGAGAACGAGCTGGCTGAAGCCGAGCGGCTGCGCCTCGAGGCGAAGTTCCTGCTCGAGGAATACCAGAGCAAACGGCTTGCCGCGGCCAGCGAAGCCGAGAGCATCGTTGCCGCCGCGCGCGAGGAAGCCTTCCGGCTGACTGCCGAGGCCAAGGCGTCGCTCGAGACACTGATCGTTCGCCGCACCAAGGCGGTGGAAGACAAGATCGCGCAGGCCGAGGCGCAAGCCGTGGCCGAAGTGCGGTCGCGCTCGGCGGACGTCGCGGTGGAAGCGGCCCGCGTGCTGCTGACCCGGCAGATGGGCAGCAAGGGCGGCGCGATCATCGACAGCTCGATCAAGGAAGTGGGCGCGAAGCTGAACTGACCTTCCAGTTGCTGAATTGAATTCGAGGCGGGCCAAGTGCCCGCCTTTTCGTTTGCCCCGCGTCAGGCCCAGTCGGCCCAGCGCCCATGAAAATCGCCGCGCCCGAGTGTCAGGCGGGTGCCCGTGGGCCAGAAGGTCATGTCGATGCGGGCGCCCTTCGAGGGCGTCGAGTCGGCCTCGATGGCGATGTGGGCCAGCGGCGCCTCGAGGCTGGCCGACTGTCCGAGGCGGTGCAGGAGAGCGCTGATGCGGTCCTGCGTGGCTTTGGGCAGGTATTGCCAGACGATGCTGTGAAACAGCACGCGGGTGACACCGGGCTGCTGGGGCACGGCGAATTTCTGCTCGAGCCACTCGGCAGCATCGCCGCGATCGACCTGGCGATGCGCCGCAGCGGCCAGCTTGAGCGCGGTGTCAAGCCGGTCCAGCCGGTGCGTCTGGTCGGCCCAGACGAAGGACAAGAGGCGCTCCCGGTCGGCCACGAGATCCGGATCGATCGGCTGGAGGTCGCACCCATGACGACCTAAGACCGTCAGGGGCGCGACCAGTGACGGCAAGCTGCCCCGCCACTCACACTCGAGGGTAAGCGGCGCGCCGCGATCGCCCCAGCCCCTGCCCTCACCCAGTGCGTAGCGATAGCCGTCAAAGCCGAGATTGAGGCCGGCGCTGGCGCCGATCTCGAAGATTTCGAGCGGCTGGCCGGTGACCTCGGCCACCGACAGCATGGCGCCCAGGATTATCGCCGAGCGCGCCACCTCATTGGTCTGGGGCGGGCTCGACAGGCGATCGGCCAGGAAGCGGTCGTGCCGGGTCAGCGTGTCGCGAATGGCGATGCCCAGCGTGTGCTCGCTGACGTCGTTGAGCGGATAAACGCTCGTGAGGGCCGGCTCCCAGTTGGAGCGGGCCAGTGCGTGGAGGCCACCCGCAGCCCGCAAGGCAACGTTGTCGGCGTAGGGGTCGCCGTCCCAGTTGAGAATTCGGCGGCCGAACTGCGTCCGCTCGTCGATCACCCGCGCCGTGGCCCGGCAGATCCGTGCCGTGAACGGCGACCCGAGATGCTCGCAGGCCAGTGCCTGGTCGGCGAACTGCTTCAGGATCTGGTCAGGCGAGGCCATGCCGCATTGCTCCGCTGAAACGGGGAGCGTGGGCCCCCCGGACAGCAGAACAAAGCGTCATTCCGCGGCCCGGGGCAAGTCCTCAGGCCGCTGCCAGGTAAGTCTGGGCTGGCGGGCGGCCCGCGTTTCGTCGAGGCGCCGGCGCGGGGCGCGGGTCGGTGCGGCCGTGAAGCGCGCGGCGTTACCGGCCTTGGCGTCGGCCGCCAGCTCCAGCATCACGTCGCAGAAATGATCAAGCGTCTGCCGGGATTCGCTCTCGGTGGGCTCGATCAGCATGGCGCCATGGACGACCAGCGGGAAGTACATGGTCATGGGGTGGAAGCCCTCGTCGATCATCGCCTTGGCGAAATCGAGGGTAGTGACGCCCGTACCCTCGAGGAAATGGTCATCGAACAGCGCCTCGTGCATGCAGGGCTCATCGGCGAACGGGGCGGTGAACTCGGCCGAGAGGCGCGCCTTGACGTAGTTGGCATTGAGCACGGCGTCCTTGGCGGCCTGCGCAAGGCCGTCGCCGCCATGGCTCAGCATGTAGGTGAGCGCGCGGACGTACATGCCCATCTGGCCGTTGAAGGCGGTGATGCGGCCGAGGTGCTCGCCTTCGGGATGTTCGGCGAGGGTCAGATGCCCCTCCCCCTGCTTGACGAAGGGCACCGGCGCGAACGGCGCGAGGGCCTTAGACAACACCACCGGACCGGCACCCGGGCCGCCGCCGCCATGCGGGGTCGAGAAGGTCTTGTGCAGGTTGATGTGCATGGCGTCGATGCCGAGATCGCCCGGCCGGACCACGCCCATGATGGCGTTGAAATTGGCGCCGTCGCAGTAGAAGTACGCTCCAGCCTCGTGCACCGCCGCGGCGATCTCGATGATCTCGGGCTCGAACAGGCCACAGGTGTTGGGGTTGGTGAGCATCAGCGCGGCAACGTCCGGGCCGAGCGCGGCCTTCACCGCTGCGGCATCGACCGTGCCGTTGGCATTGGCCGGGATCGACTTGACCGTGTAGCCGAGGAAGGCGGCGGTCGCCGGGTTGGTGCCGTGGGCGCTGTCGGGAACCAGAACGACGGTCCGGTGCTCCTGGCCATAGGCGGCATGGGCGGCGCGGATCGCCATCATGCCGCACATCTCGCCATGGGCGCCGGCCTTGGGGGTGAGCGCCACGGCGGCGGTGTTGGTGAGGGTCATCAGCCAGTGGGCGAGCTCGTTCATCAGCTCGAGAGCGCCGCCGACGGTCGAGACTGGTTGCAGCGGGTGGATGTCGGCAAAGCCGGGCAAGCGTGCCATCTTCTCGTTAAGGCGCGGGTTGTGCTTCATGGTGCACGAGCCCAGCGGATACATGCCGCTGTCGATCGAATAGTTCAGGCGGCTGAGCCGCACATAATGGCGCATCGCCTCGGGCTCGGTGAGACCGGCGAGATCGAGCGGCGACTTGCGCTTGAAGCCGCCGAGGAAGGCGTCATCGATTGTGGCATCGGGAAGGTCGACGCCGGAATGCTGGGTGTCGCCGATCTCGAACAGCAGTGGCTCGTTGGGGAGCAGCGACGAGCCGGAGGTCGAAGCAAACCCGGACGTGCCGGTGCCGGTGGGGCGGCCCTGATTGTTCATGCTCATGCTGCGTCCTCGCTGAGGGCGGCGTGGAGACACTCCGCCAGCATCTCGATATCGTCGTCGGTGGTCAGTTCGGTGGCAGCCAGCACGATCAGATTGGCGAGGTCCGGATTGTCGGGCTCAAGCCGGCTGACCGGGACGCCCGCCAGCACTTCGGCCCGGGCGAGCATTTCAACGATCGGCGCCGCCGGCACAGGCAGGCGGATGGTCATCTCGTTGAAGAAGCTCTTGTTGAGAAGTTCCACACCCGGCACCGCGCGCAGGGCCCGCGACAGCCTTACGGCGCGCGCATGGTTGAGCCGCGCGAGGCGGGTCAGGCCGGCTTCGCCGAGGAGGCTCATGTGGATCGAGAAGGCCAGCGCACAGAGGCCGGAGTTGGTGCAGATGTTGGAGGTCGCCTTCTCGCGGCGGATGTGCTGCTCGCGAGTCGAAAGAGTCAGAACGAAGCCGCGGTTGCCGTCGGCATCGACGGTCTCGCCGCAGAGCCGGCCGGGCATCTGCCGGATGAACTCCTTGCGCGTCGCCATCAGGCCCACATAGGGGCCGCCGAAGTTGAGCGCGTTGCCGATCGACTGGCCCTCGCAGACCACGATGTCGGCACCGAGCGCGCCGGGGGCTTCGATGAGGCCGAGCGACACCACCTCGGTGACGACGACGATGAGCAGGCCGCCTTGCGCGTGGATGGCGTCGGCGGCGGCCTTGAGGTCGCGCAGGTGGCCGTAGAAGTCGGGCGTCTGGATGACGATGGCGGCGGTGTCCGCATCGATCCAGTTCAGGATGTCGCCCTGGCCCTCGGGCGAAGCGGGCAGCGAAATCAGGTCGGGTGAGTGATCGAGGTAGGTCTTGACCACGTCGCGGTAGTGTGGGTGGAGCCCGCCCGAGAGCACGATCTTGTCCTTGCGGGTCAGCCGGCGGGCCATCAGCACCGCTTCGGCGGTGGCGGTCGAGCCGTCATACATCGAGGCGTTGGCGACCTCCATGCCGGTGAGGTGCGCGACCTGGGTCTGGAACTCGAACAGCATCTGGAGCGTCCCCTGAGAAACTTCCGGCTGGTAGGGCGTGTAGGCGGTGAGCCATTCGCTGCGCTGGATCAGGTGATCGACGGTCGCCGGTACATGATGGCGATAGGCGCCGGCGCCGATGAAGAACGGTCCATCGCCGGCGGCGAAGTTCTTCCTCGCCAGCGCGCGCATATGGGCTTCGACCGTGAACTCGGGTGAGTGGCTTGGCAGGTCGACGGGCTTGTCGAGCAGCGCGTTCCGCGGCACGGCACTGAACAGCGCCTCGGCGGATTTAGCGCCGATCACCGCCAGCATGTCGGCCCGCTCGGCATCGGAATGGGGAAGGTATCTCATGGTGAAGGTCTCGATTGAACCGCGCAGAAGGCCACCTCACCCGGTCTTCGCTGCGCGAAGCCCGACCTCTCCCTCGAGGGAGCGGTGATCCCGGGCCACCTGTCCCTTGTGGGAGAGGTCCGAGCGCAGCGAGGGTGAGGGGGCCTTGCCGCGGGCACTGAAGTCAGGCGGTGTGCTTGGCGTAAGCGTCGGCGTCCATCAGAGTTTCGAGCTCGACGGCGTTGTCGAGCTTGAGCTTGAAGATCCAGCCGTCGGCGTCGGGGGACATGTTGATGAGGCCCGGCTCGCCGGTGAGCGCCAGATTGACCTCGATCACCGTGCCGGTCGCCGGCGAATAGATCTCGGAGGCGGCCTTCACCGACTCGACCACCGCGGCCTCGTCGCCCTTTTTGAGCTTCTGGCCGACGCTGGGCAGTTCGACGAAGACGATGTCACCCAACTGGTCCTGCGCGAAGCTGGTGATGCCCACGGTGCCGGTGGCGCCGTCGACGCGGATGTACTCGTGATCCTCAGTGTATTTGGTGGTCATGAACTGGCCTTCCGGACATAGCGATGGGGAACGAAGGGGAGAGAGGTGACTTCGGCGGGCTGCAGCTTGCCGCGCACCGAAACCTGGAGTCTTGTGCCCGGCGCGGCGTGCGCCGGATCGACGAAACCGAGCGCGATAGCGCGGTTGAGCGACGGCGAGAAGCCACCCGAGGTGACGCGGCCGACGCCGATGCCAGCGCTGTCGGCAATGGTGGTGTTCTCGCGCGCCGGTGCACCCTCGACGAAGAGCCCGACGCGGACGCGAGACAACTCGCCCGCAAGCTCGCTCAGGATGCGCGCGGCGCCGGGGAAATCGCGGGCTTCGCGGCGGCGCTTGCTGACGGCGAAATTGAGACCGGCTTCGATCGGCGAGACGGTGTCGTCGAGGTCGTGACCGTAGAGCGGCAGGCCCGCCTCGAGGCGGAGGCTGTCGCGGGCGCCGAGACCGATCGGCTTCACGCGCTCGTCCGCGAGAATGGCGTTCCACAACTGGGCGGCGAATTCGGGCTCGACCAGAATTTCACAGCCGTCCTCGCCGGTATAGCCCGAGCGCGAGATGACGAGATGCGTGCCGGCCCATTCGAAACTCGCATAAGTCATGAACCCAAGTGAGGCAACGCCCGGCACGATCGATTCGAGCACGGCGACGGCTTCGGGGCCCTGCAGCGCCAGGAGTCCGCAATTGTCGGCCTGGTTGAGCGTCGCCTTGCCCTGAGCGGCGGCGGCGATGAGGCCCCAGTCGGCGCCCTTGGTGCCGGCGTTGACGATGATGTAGAGCGTACTGGCCCAGACCGGATCGGCGGGACGCGCGATCATCAGGTCGTCGCAGGTGCCGCCTTCATCGTTGAGCAGCAGGGTGTAGCGGATCTGGCCGGGTTTGAGGTTGGCGATGTCACCACAGACCAGCGGCTCGACGATGGCGGCGACCGCTGCGTGGTCGGCGTCGGGGTCGTCGGATTTCTCGTTGAGCAGGAGGAAGCTCGGGCCCATGTGCGAGACGTCGAACAGGCCGGCGTGCTCACGCGTCCATTTGTGCTCGGCGATGATCCCGGTGGGGTATTGTACGGGCAACGAATAGCCCGAAAACGGGACCATGCGGCCGCCCAGCTTGATGTGCTCGTCGTTGAGCAACACGGTCTTGACGGTTTCGGCTGACGGCTCTGACACAGGACACCCAAGGGTCGGTTGCACGATTGCCCGCCAGCTTTCGCTCGCGCGCCGTGCCCCCTCTGTCCGCTAACCTGAGAGATTTCCCGGAGAGCCTATGCTCCGGTTGCTCCTTCGGTGAGGTGTTGCCACCTGCTTTCCAGAGTTCAGTTCAACTGCGGTCCCTGTTGCCTGAGAGTTTCCGGGGCGGTTGCTCCTTCGGCGCTGCATCTGATGG
>JANXSI010000666.1 GCA_025352765.1 Devosia sp.
CACCGCGGCGATGTCGGTGCCGTCGATCAGGATGCGGCCGCTTTCGGTGTCGTAGAAGCGGAGCAGCAGGTTGACCAGCGTCGACTTGCCGGCGCCCGAGCGGCCGACGATGCCGACCTTTTCGCCGGGCCGCAGATCGAACGAGAGATCCTCGAGCACGACTTTCTTGGCGCCATAGTGGAACGTCACGTGGTCGAAGCGCACTTCGCCATGCCTGACCTTGAGCGCGCTCGCGCCGGGCCGGTCGACGACTGCCCGCGGGACCGCGAAAGCGCCGATGCCGGTGCGTACGGTGCCGATGTTCTCAAACAGCGCCGACAGCTCCCACATGATCCACTGGCTCATGCCGAAGAAGCGCAGCACCAGCGCCGCCGCCGCGGCGATGGCGCCGGGGGTGATCGATGAGCCGAGCCAGAGGGCGATGCCGATGCCGAACACCGAGCCCAAGAGCAGCAGGTTGAGCGTGTAGATCGAAATGTTGAGCACCGTCGCGATGCGCATCTGGCCGTAGACGGTGGGCATGAACTCGTCCATCGCCTCGCGGGCGTAGCTCTCCTCGCGGCCCGAATGTGAGAACAGCTTGACCGTCGAGATGTTGGTGTAGGCATCGACGATGCGCCCCGTCATCAGCGAGCGGGCGGCCGCCTGCCTGGACGAGATGTCGGCCATCCGCGGAATGAAGATGCGCAGGAAGACGCCATAGATCGCCAGCCAGACGATGAAGGGCAGCGCGAGGCGCCAGTCATTGCTGGCGGCGAGCGCGATGGCGCCGATGAAATAGAAGCCGACATAGTTGAGGACGTCGAACACCTTCATCGCCGAGTCGCGCACGGCGAGCGCGGTCTGCATCAGGTTGGTGGCGACGCGGCCGGCGAATTCGTCCTGGAAATAGGTCATCGACTGGCGCAGCGCGTAGCGATGGATCATCCAGCGAATGCGCTGCGGCACATTGCCCATCAGCCCCTGGTTGATGGTGAGAGACTGCGCCGCGCCGATCACCGGCAGCAGTACGAAGATGAACACCGCCATCGCCACGAGCCGCGGCCATTCGGTGGCGAGGAACGTCGTCCGGTCGGCCCGGCTCAGCCAGTCGACGACATTGCCGATGAAGCTGAACAGCAGCACTTCGCTGAGCGCGATGCAGGCGGTGAGGACCGCCATCAGGGCGAGCCAGCGCTTGGCGCCCTTCATGTAGAACATGAAGAAGGACAGCATTTTGGCCGGGGGCTGCTCTGGCTCGGCAGCGGGATAGGGATCGAGGCGGCGTTCGAACCAGCGCAGCATGGCAATGACCTGACAATTTGAATTGAACGCAATGCTTGACGCGATAGAACGCGCTAGGGCTTGTTGCGTACCAGCGCTGCCGGCTCCTCCCAATACAGCCGCTTTTTGAGCGCAGCATGAAGGCACCGGTCGAACCAGCCGATCAGAATATACGAAGATTCGGCGGTCTGCCTGTCACCGGCGCGCCACACTCGAAACCAAGTTCAGCGGAGCGGCGGATGCGAACCGAAACCGACCAGACGATCTTTCTCAAGGATTACGCGCCGACTCCGTATGTGATCGACCGGATCGACCTGGACGTCACAATCGTTCCAGGAACGGCCCGCGTGCGGGCGATCCTCAACGTCACGCCGCGGGCCGACACGCCGCCGGGCACGCCACTGGTGCTGGACGGCGACGAATTGACGTTCCGCACCGCCGCCATCGACGGTGCGCCGCTGTCCTTGCTCGATTTCGAGGCGACGCCCAGCTTCCTCACCATCATCCAGCCGCCGAACCGGCCGTTCCAGCTCGAGACCGAAGTCACGCTCGAACCCGAAAAGAATCTCAAGCTGATGGGATTCTACCGCTCGGGCGGCACCTGGTGCACGCAGTGCGAGCCGGAGGGCTTCCGCCGCATCACCTACGCCTATGACCGTCCGGACAGCCTCGCCACCTACAAGGTCCGGATGACCGCCGAGAAAGCGAGCGCCCCGGTGCTGCTCGCCAATGGCAATCTGCTCGAGAGCGGTGACCTCGACGGTGGCCGCCACTTCGCCGTGTGGGAGGATCCGTTCCCGAAGCCGTCCTACCTGTTTGCGATGGTGGCGGGCGATCTCGGCGCGATCCACGACAGCTTCGTGACCCAGAGCGGCCGCAAGGTGACGCTCGGCGTCTACTGCACGCACGGCAAGGAAGAAGAATGCCGTTTCGCCATGGACGCTCTGAAGCGCTCGATGGCCTGGGACGAGCGACGCTTCGGCCGCGAGTACGACCTCGACATCTTCAACATCGTCGCCGTCAACGATTTTAATTTCGGCGCGATGGAAAACAAGGGCCTCAACATCTTCAACGACAAGCTGGTGTTCACCAGCCCCGAGACCGCGACCGACGCCGACTATTACAATGTCGAGCGGGTCATCGCGCACGAGTATTTCCACAACTGGACCGGCGATCGCATCACCTGCCGCGACTGGTTCCAGCTCTGCCTCAAGGAAGGCCTGACGGTCTATCGCGACCAGGAGTTCACCTCCGACGAGCGCTCGCGGGCGGTCAAGCGGATCGACGACGTGCGCACACTACGCTCCAGCCAGTTCCCCGAGGACGGCGGGCCCCTCGCCCACCCGGCGCGGCCCGACCAGTACAAGGAGATCAACAACTTCTACACCGCGACGGTCTACGAAAAGGGCGCCGAAATCGTCCGCATGCTGGCAACGCTCCTCGGCGAGGCCGGCTTCCGCAAGGGCATGGACCTCTACTTCGACCGGCACGATGGGGAGGCCACGACCATCGAGGCCTTCATCAGGGTGTTCGAAGAGTCGAGCGGCATGGATCTGCAGCACTTCCAGACCTGGTACCTGCAGGCGGGCACGCCCGAGGTGACCGTCGCCGACAGCTATGATCAGGTCACCCAGACCTACAGACTGACGCTCAGCCAGAAGACCGATCCGACGCCGGGGCAGCCCGACAAACAGCCGCTGGTGATCCCGGTCAAGTTTGGCCTCATCGGCCCCAACGGCTCGCCGATGGGCTGGAGTGCGGCAAGCGGCGACGTGCGCGACGACCTGCTGGTGCTCGATGGCGCCAGCGCCACGTTTGAGTTCACCGGCGTTCCCAACAAGCCGATCGCCTCGCTGTTCCGAGAGTTCTCGGCGCCGGTCAAGGTCGTCTCGCCGCTCAGCCAGGCCGATCAGCTGTTCCTCGCCCGCCACGACAGCGATCCGTTCAACCGCTGGCAGTCGCTGCAGGACGTGTCGATGGCCCTGATGCTGGGCGCCGTCGCGGGCAAGCCATGGTCGGACGGCGACATCGCGGCGCTCGCCGCAGCGCTCGACGACACGCTCGCCTCGCCCTCGCTCGATGCCTCATTCAAGGCGCTGGCGCTCGGGCTGCCACCGGAATCGCTGGTGGCACGGACCATCGGCAGCAACGTCGATCCCGAGCGCATCCGGTCGGTGCGGCTGGTGCTGATCGGCGCACTGGCCGCCAGGCTCGAGGACACGCTGCTTGCGACCTATCGCGGCAATGCGAGCACGGCGCCTTACACAACCGACACTGCGCAGTCGGGCATGCGCTCGCTGAAGAACGCCGCGCTCGGCTTCCTCGTCGCCGGCCAGCGGCCGCAGGGGGCGGACCTCGCCCGGGCACAGTACGACTCGGCGACCAACATGACCGACCGCTACGCGGCGCTCGCGACCGTGGTGGCCGGCTGGACCGGCGACGCCGAGGCGATGCTGGGCAATTTCCGCACCATGTACACGGCCGATCCGCTGGTGCTCGACAAATGGCTGGTGCTCAACGCCATCTCGCCGGACGACGGAGTGGTGGCGCGGATCGGCGCGATCCTCGCCGACCCGAGCTTCCCGCGCAGCAACCCCAACCGCCTGCGGGCGCTGGTGGGGAGCTTTGCCATGAGCAATCCGGTGCAGTTCGCGCGCCCGGACGGCGCGGGCTTCCGCTTCGTCACCGACTTCGTGTCCGACGTCGACACCCGCAATCCGCAGGTCGCATCACGCGTCCTCACGGCGTTCCGGGTCTGGCGGAGCTACGAGCCGGGACGTCGGGCGTTGGCCGAATCTGCGCTGGTGTTGCTGCGCGACAAAGGCGGCCTCAGCCGAAACGTCGGCGATATCCTCGAGCGGACGCTGGCTGGTTAACGAAAGGCTAATGGGGAAGAATTTTTCTTCGCCCGTAAGTGACTCACCGGACTCATGAATTCCGGATGCCGGGGACAACCGGCGTCCGCCCCCTCTGGACAGCCGCAAGACGCTGATTCACATTGCAAATCAGGGTCGGGTTCGGACCGGTTTCGGTCACTTTCATTGGGGCATTGCATGCAGTCGACGACGGCGTCGAGCGTGGGGACATTGGGGGCGCAGTGGCGCCTCAGGGTCCGCACGGCGCTCGCCGGCGTCTCGCCGATGAGCTACGCGATCGCGGTCACCGCCCTGCTCGTCGCGACCCTGTTCGTGGTCGCAGACACGATCCGCACCTTCGATGAACTCGGACAGCGCAACGCGCTCGTCAAGCAACTGGCGTCGGCACAGCCGTTGCTGGCCAAACAGTTCGAGGCGCGCTCGCTGGATCTGGTGCTGGGCCAGATCGATCCCGCGACCGCGCAGGTTCAAATCGTGGAACGGGCGGCTATCGCCTACACGTTGGCCTTGCTGTTTTTCGGTTTCGGGTTCCGGCGCCGCACTGCCGCGATCGCCACCCCCGCTCCGCTCGGTGATCTGCTGTCGACCATCCCGTTCGGCATCGCCTGCTGGAACAGCGACGGCCGGCTGATGGTGTGCAACGAGCACTATGTGGCCCGCCTCAATGCCGCCTCGGCCGAAACGCGCCCAGGGACCTTCTATTCGGCCTCGATCCAGCGGCTTGTCGAAGGCGGCTACCTGCAGATGATCAGCGAGGACGAGCGCAACCGCGTGATCGAGCTGCATCGCGAGGACGGCTCGTGCCTCTTGATCGACGAGCGGCCGCTGGCCTCGGGCGGCTTCGTAACGCTCCTGACCGACGTGACCGAGAGCCGCCGGACCGATGACCTGCTGGTCTCGATCCGCGAGGAGCAGCGCATCCTCGCCCGCCGCTATCACGAGGAAAAACTGCGGGCGGAAGCGGCGAGCCGGTCCAAGACCTCGTTCCTCGCTCATCTCAGCCATGACATCAGAACGCCGCTCAATCACATCATCGGTTTTGCCGATCTGATGCGGCACCAGACCTATGGTCCGCTCGGCGATCACCGCTATGCCGGCTATGTCGATACCATCCGGAGTTCGGGCGAGCGGCTGCTGTCGTTCTTTGCCTCGATCCTCGACCTCGCCGAACTCGAGGGCGGCCGGCGCACGCTGCAGGAGGAAGTGGTCGGCGTCGACGAATTGCTGGTCGGCGCGGCCCGCCGCATCGCCGCGCAGGCGCAGACCGCCAAGATCAGCCTGAAGCTCGGTGCGCCCTGCGGCGCGACAATCCTCGGCGACCGCTTCTCGCTCGAGCGGATGCTCGGCAATCTGCTCGACAACGCGGTCCGCTTCACCCCCGCCGGCGGCCGGGTGACCCTCAGCGCCTACGCCGCTAGTGACGGGGTCGTGCTCGAAGTCACCGACACCGGCATCGGCATCGGCGCCGAGCAGCTCAGCAGCCTGTCGCAATCCTTCGCCTTCGGCGATGCGACCCTCACCAAGGATCGCGAGGGCGCGGGGCTTGGCATCGCCATCGCGCGGACCATCGTCGAGCTCAGCGGCGGGCGGCTGGCCATCGACAGCCGGCTGGGGTTTGGCACCACCGTTGCGGTCTCACTGCCGCTCCATGCCGTCCAGCAGCAGGTCAATCGCGCCGCCTAGAGCCTCCGGGCCTGCTCGTACCAGGCGGCGGCGGCATCGCGCACCTCGGCCTGCATCCCGGAAAGCTCCTCCCCCAGCCGGGTGAAGCTCGGCGTATTGGTGAGTTGGGCAAGGAGGTCGCGGAACGCAGCCGTCCAGCCATCCTCGCGGAACGGATCGGCCAGCGCGGCGCTCATGATCTGAAGGACCGCCGAGTAGACGCCATGGATCTCGGCCAGCCGCGCTCCCTCAGGCACGAGGCCGATCTCGGCGAGCCGCGCAAGCACCACCGCGGTCGGCGCCTGCAGGCGATCGATCCGGGCGCGGGCGAGCAGTTGCGCCGACTGGGCGATGAATTCGAGATCGACCAGCCCACCATCGACGAGCTTCAGGTCGAAGGGATGCCGTAGTGGCCGCTCCTTGGCCATCAGCGCGCGC
>JANXSI010000673.1 GCA_025352765.1 Devosia sp.
AGAACAACAGGACACACCCGCCAATGATGATGACCGACCCTATTAGCTTCTGCATTGATTACACTCCCCGGGGAGAGCTTAGTACTCAATCGGAAACTTTCGATTGCGCGGAACGATCAGGCGTGTAGTCGGGCTCCAGCATTCACTCGGCTAAATGTTTGCTGGAAATGGCCATTGGAGAATGCCCGACTTTCCGGCGGATTTCGGCCCAGAATAGAGGCGTCTCCGGAGGACTTAGTTTTTTCCCTGCGGGAAATAGAGTCGACTTCTCCGGGCCTTAGCGCCCGGACCACCGGAGACTGATAAACCGCATATAAATCAATGACTTAATGGCGGAGAGAAAGGGATTCGAACCCTTGAGACGGTTACCCGCCTACACACTTTCCAGGCGTGCGCCTTCGACCACTCGGCCATCTCTCCGCTGGGGCGGGCGCCGGATTTGCGGCGACTGCGGGCCTCTGCCGAATTCGGCGGGAGGGGTCGGAACCCCCCTCCGAGGCGCGGCGCAATATACCCATCGGCGGCCTGATCGCAAGCGATCAGATTGCCCCGCCGCCGATTGCCGGGGGCAGAGCCCGACAGACACCTTGTGCGGGCCCGTGGCAGCATGCAAAAAGGGCCCAATTTCAAGGCATCCGGCCTCCCCGGACCGCCGAAAGACGGTGACATGCGGCTTCTTCTCAGGGTTGTGGGCACTTTGCTGATCGCCTGCGCGGTGATCCTCGTGATCATCGACGGCACCAAGTCGCTGGGCTCCAACGGGCTGGTGCTGACGCCGCTCGGCGACACCTGGACGCAGATCCATCCCGCCAGCCTCGAGGCGCTGAAGACCTTTCTCGGCTCGCGGCTGTTCGGCCCGCTGCTCGAAACCGTCGTCACCGCCATTCTCGGCTTTCCCGGCTGGGCGGTGATCGGCGTGCCCGGGCTGCTGCTCGCCTGGGCCGGCCGCTCGCGGCGGGAACGCGTCTATCTGCGGCACGACCAGATCTAGCCCCTCCCCGCGATGAGCCTCCACTCGGTCAAAGCCTTCACCGCCTTCGCCCAATCGCTCGCCGCAACCACCTTCGTCGAGCAATGGGGCAGCCATGTCGCCAAAGTCGGCGGCAAGGTGTTCGCGCTGATCGCCGACGATGGCAGCTCGATCGCCTTCAAGGTGTCGGAGCTGTCGTTCGAAGGGCTGACGGCGCTCGAAGGGATCACGCAGGCGCCCTATTTCGCCAAGCGCCAATGGGTCGCGGTGCACAAGGGCGCAGCTCTGAGCGATGCCGAGCTCAAGGCGTATCTCGGCGCCTCGTACCAGACCATCGTCGACAGCCTCACCCGCAAACTCAGAGCCGAACTGGGACTCGCCTCGTCTAGGGAGTCTTGATCGAATAGATCCGGAGCGGGCTGCCCGGAAGGCTCTGGTCGACCAGCCAGTCGGGCAGGCGGTTGGCCGCATAGAGCGTCACGAACGAATCCGGCGCCCGCTCGGTCATGCCGCGGATCTCGCTCATCGACGGACAGATCACCACCAGCCCGATGCCCCGCTCGGCCAGGATCTGGCGGGCCACAGTGATCGGCTGGTTGAAGAAGTGGAAGGTGTCGAGCAGCCCCTGCTGGTTGCGATGGTAGGGCGCACCGACCACCGAATGCGGCGTGAACAGCAGCAGATGGCTGCCGAGGTCGATCGGCGCCATCACCCGCTCGGGCGGCAGCCCGGCGAGGTCCGCAAAGGCCGAGGGCAGGAGGCAGTTGCCGCCCGGCCCGGCCGGAGTGGTGTCGGCGGTCGGCGGCGACGGCACGATCAGCGCCACCGCCGCGGCCACGACGATGCCGGCCGATCCCAGTGCGCTCACTAACACCCCGAGCGCCGGCAGCACGCGCTTGTGCGCCGCAAAGGCCCCCCAGGCGGCGGCGACCAGTGCCGCGCCGCCCGGCACCGCGAGCGGCGTGGCAATGCGGCCGCCCCGGATCTGCACCACCATCACGGCGAGACCGACGACGAGAAACAACCCATAGATCAGCCAGATCGGCCGCTCGGCGGGCGAACGCACCGCGCGCCAGACCGCAAGAGAAAGCGCCAAGAGGATCGGCACGGTGACCGCCAGCGGATAGACCGGATCCTCGCGGAAGGCTAGGAGCCAGGTCTGGGACTCCGAGATGTTGGCGAGCCAATGGCTGACCAGCCAGGGGTCGAGCGCCGCATATGGCCCCTTGAGGATGGCGGGATCGATCGCGAGCAGCAGCCCGACGACCACCGCGCCGGCGAGCAGCGCCGCGCCGAGCCGCGCCGGCGAGGCGTTGAGGGGCAACAGCGACAGCCCGAGGAACGCCAGCCCGCCCAGCAGCGCGGCGGCGGCGTAGACAGCCGAAATGGCGTCGAGCCGGAGGTCGAGCCAGCGACCCGGCGGCACGCCCTGCGCCAGCGCCAGCGCCGTCGCAAGGGCAAAGCTCAGCCCGAAATCGCGCAGCGCCACCGCATGCCTCGCCGACGCCACCCACATCAGCGCAAAGGCCAGCACCGCTGCGGCGACCAGCGGCAGACCTTCGATGCCGATGGCGAGCGCGGCGCCAGCAGCGACACCGGCGCCGAGCGCGAAGCGCGGCCGCGTCAGCGCCGAAAGGCTGCAATAGAGCATCGCGAGGGTTAGCAGTGCCTGCACCGAATGGTGGTCGACGCGTCCCGGCACGAACTCGGTCAGCGCGATGATGCCGAACGGCGGCAGCAAGAGGCCCGGCCACAGCGCCAGCCGTCCGCCGAGCAGCAGCGCCAGCTTGGCCGTCAGCCACAGCAGCGGCCCGAGCAGCAGCAGCGGCCACACATAACCCAGCACTGCGTCGGCACCGCTGCCCGCCACCAGGCGCAGCAGCCACAGCAGCGTCGCCTCGGGCAGATCGATCAGCCGCGACCAGTGCAGCTCGGCGCCGTAGGGCGTGTTGAGCCGGTGCTGGACCAGGTCGAACCAGTTCTGCCCCTTGAGAAAATCATGCACTTCGTTGAGGCGCATGGCATCGTCGGTATCGACAAACAGTGGCGTCGTGGCGCTGTTGTAGAGCGCCCGCCCGGCATAGGCGGCGGCGGTCAGCGCCCACACCAGGCCCAGCGACCACAATGGAACTCGTGTCTGTGTCGCCGCCATCGCCCGCCCTCTGCTCTTGGCTGCGTTCTAGCGC
>JANXSI010000696.1 GCA_025352765.1 Devosia sp.
TGCTGGCCGATGATGTCATCGACGATCAGCGCAACTTTGACGCCACCCTCGGCTTCGCAGAGGACCACGAACCGGTTCGCCAGCTCGCCCTCGCTCGGCAGCTCGAAGCGCACGGCCAGATCAACCACCTGCACGTACTCGCCGCGCACCCGGAGGACCTTGGCACCGGATGGTGCGCGCCCGAAGTCGGCGCGGGAGCACTGGATGGTCTCAACGATGGAACTGAGCGGAATGACGTAGGGCGACGTTCCGACCTTGACCAGCATGACGTCGAGCACTGCGAGAGTGAGCGGCAGCCTCAGCGTCATCCGCGTGCCAAGCCCGGTGCGCGAACGCACATGGACCGAACCACCGATCTTCTTGATGTTGGACAGCACCACGTCCATGCCGACGCCCCGCCCTGAAATGTCGGAGACTTCATCGGCGGTCGAGAACCCTGGCGCAAAGATCAGATTGTCGATCTGCTCGTCGGTCAGCTGCTGGTCGGGCCCCACCACGAGGCGATCGCGCGCCACCTGCAACACGCGCTCGCGGTTGATGCCGCCACCGTCATCCTCGACAGAAATCAGGATATTGCCGCCCGCCTGTTCGGCCGAAAGTCGGATCGTGCCCATTTCGGGCTTGCCGCGCTCACGGCGCCTTTCCGGGCTTTCAATGCCATGGTCGGCGGAATTGCGGATCATATGGGTGAGTGGATCGGACAGCTGTTCGATCACCGTCTTGTCGATTTCGGTCGCTTCGCCGATGGTCTCGAGCTTGATCAGCTTGCCGGTCTTGAGCGCCAGCTCGCGCACCAGACGTGGCATGCGCGAAAACACCGATTTGACCGGCTGCGCCCGGATGGCCATCACCGCGTCCTGCAGGCCGCGGGTCGTTTGCGCCAAGACCTCAAGGCCGCGCACGAGCTCCTGGTAGCGGGCCCTGAGCGTGTCGTCCATTTGCTGGGTCAGCATCGACTGGGTAATGACCAGCTCGCCAACCATGTTGACCACGCGGTCGACCTTGTCGAGATCAACGCGGATCGACTGCACCGACGAGCGGCGGTCGCCTTCGCCACCGCGCCGCTCTTCGGGTTCGTCCACGGCGTGAATGGCCTCGACCGCCTTGACCGGCGGGGGCGGGGCCTTGCGGGTCGGCATATCCTTTTGCACAGACGCCGCGAGGTCGGCAAAGCTCAGCCCAGGCTCTTCAGCGACCGAGGGACTTAGGGAAATCGCGGCCGATGACACAGTCCTGTCGGGCGATGGAGTTTGGGCGGTGGGCCTCGTCGAAAGCTGCGCAATCGACAGGTCGCAATTGCCTTCGACAAATTCAAAGACCTCGGCGATCGACTCCGCTGTCGCAGTTGGCGACACCAGGGTCAGCTCCCAGGTGCAGTAGACGCCGAAGGGCTCGAAGTCGGCAAGCGGCGGAACTTCCGCGAGCTTGGCCACCACCGAGAGCTCGCCCAGATTGGCAAGCTCGCGGAACAGCAGCAGCGGATCGTTGGCGCGCGAATAAAGCTCGCTATGCGGAGCAAAATGGATTTCCCAATGGCCCTTTTCAGCGGCCATCGGCGGTTGCCCAAAATTGTCATCGACCGGAACCGAAGCCACCTCGTCGGGCGCCGCCGCAGCAGCCTCGAGGTTGACCATCACGGGGACGAAGTCGATGTCGAATTCTTCAACCAGCGGGCCTTCGTCGATTTCTTCGCCGTCGGCATCGTATTTCTTCTTGGCGGTCAGCGCGTCGAACTGCTTGCGCTCGTCCGCACCGTAGTCCGGCCCGAGCGCCGTCCCTGTCTTGGCGGCATTGACGAAATCGGCAACCAGATCGTTGGCGCGGATGCACAGCGTCGCCACTGTCCCCGCCAACTCGATACGACCGTCGCGAACGTGGTCGAGCAACGTCTCGTACGCATGGGCGAAGGCAACCAGTTCCGAGAACCCGAAGGCTCCGCCGCCGCCCTTGATCGAGTGGATGGCGCGAAACACTGCGTTCAGGCGATCGGCCGACCGGTCACCGGCCTCGATGGCGGCGAACTGCTCTTCGAGCTCGTTCATCAGCTCGGAGCATTCGTCGAAATAGGTTGCCTTGAAGTCGTCGAGATCGCTCATCTGAGCCTATGCGCCCTTCTGGGTTCGCTTCTGCTTTTGGACCGTCAGCTAGTGCACGACGCGGTGGATCACCGAGATCAGCTTTTCGGGATCGAAGGGCTTGACGATCCAGCCGGTGCCGCCCGCGGCGCGACCCTGGTCGCGCTTGTCCTGGCTGGTTTCCGTGGTCAGGATCAGAATGGGCAGGCTGTTGTGCTCGCCGGACGCCCGAACGTTTTTGATGAACTCGATGCCATCCATGACCGGCATGTTGATGTCGGTGATGACCACGTCGACCACCTGAGTGGCCAGGACTTCCAGGCCCTTCTGGCCGTCTTCGGCCTGCAGCACCTCAAAGCCGGCGTTGCTCAGCGTATGGTGGAGCATGGCCAATATGGTCCTGGAATCGTCTACGGTGAGCACGCGCATCAAGCTTGTCCCTTTATCAGATCTGTAAAACAGGCGGTTAGACCGAGCCGGTCGATAGCCGCGAGCATCGGGTCGCTGGTCCCGGAAATGGTGAAGGCGAAGCTGTTCCGCCGCGATGTTTCGGCCGCGCTGATCAGCATGAAAAGGGCGTTTGTTGCCACGCGCTCGACAGCAGCAGCATTGATCTCGACAGGCCCCGTCTCGACCGCATCAATCAACCCGTCCCGCACCACGTCGAGCGAGTCCAGATCGACGACGGCAGGCAAAGCCATGATTTTAGTCGAATTGGCCATGAATAGCCGTTCCCCCGAGGGTTGCCCTCGACCAGCACTCTCTATGGGAACGGTTTAAGAAGTCCTAAGCCCGTCCCGATAAGAGACGGATACGCAACGTCAACCTGATGCCAGTGCTGCGAGAATCGGTCCGGGGTCGTAGTCGTCGAGGCTCGCGGAGGCCCAGGTCGGCTTCAGGTCCTTGTCCACCAGGACCGCTCGGACGCCTTCGGCAAAATCCGGTTGCGCCACCATCACCCGCGCGAGCCTCAGGTCGGTCGCGAGGGTCAGATCCACGTCCATCACCCGTCTGGCTTCGAGTTGAGCGTGAAAGCTCGCGGTCAGCGCCGCGGGGCTGCGCGTCGCCAGCAACGCAGCGATCTCGGCCAGCGGCAGGATCCCGACGACGGCATCCAGGAAGGCCGCGGGAGTTGTCGGCGCAGCAGCTGGCAGAAGATCGGCCAGCCCGGAGAATGGCGCATCGCCGGCACCGATCGATTCGGCCTCGAGCAGCCGGACGATGGCTGTCTGGGGGTGGCTCGAACCGGCTGCTGCAGACAGGCCAGCGACGATCTCGAGGACCCGGTCCCGCGCGATCACCGCGTCGGCGAGCCCAAGTTCCAGCGCATCCGAAGCTCCGACGCTGACGCCGGACAGGAGAAACAGCAGCGCCCGGTTGAGCGTCGTCTGGCTCAGGATGGCGTTGACCCCGACATCGGCAAAAAAGCCGATCGCCGACTCCGGCATCGCAAAACGGGCCCCCGGTTGCGTCAGCCGGAAGCCGCAATGGCCGGCAATGCCGATGCCGCCGCCCATCACAACGCCATGGGTGAGCGCGACCAAGGGCTTGCGGAAACCGGCAATCAGCCGGTTCATCCGGTACTCGGCGGCAAAATAGGCGTTGGCCTCGTCGTGCCGCCCCTCGATGACCCACTGGCGAACCGCCCGGACGTCGCCGCCGGCGCAGAAGCCTTTGGGTCCCGCCCCGTCGAACAGCACGGCGCCCACTTCCGGATCGTCCCGCCAGCTAGTGAGCGCCGCCGTGATCCCCTCGATCATCGGCAAGGACAGCGCATTGATGGCCTCGGGACGGTTGAGCGTGATGCGGCCGAGCGCCCCGTCGGTGGCGATGATGAGCTGATTGGTCATCGCTCATTCCTATCCTTTCCCGAAATGGCGCGCGAGAGGGGGCTCTCCCAAGCGGTGACCGCATTCTCCCGTTTCCCGTCTGCGGCTTCGGTGCTATTCCCCCTTTATGCCGACGTACCAATCCCTGACCAATGTTCACCTGACCGGCCTGGCCCGTGATCTCGCGCGGCGCGCCGACGAGGGCAAGCCGATCCGCATCGGCGTCATCGGTTCGGGCGAAATGGGCACCGACCTCGTGACGCAAGGCATGCTGATGCGCGGCATCGAGATTTCGGCCATCGCCACGCGCCGCCCGCACACGGCGCTCGAAGCGACCGCCATTGCCTATGGCGACACGTCGCACGCCGTCGAAGCCGACACCCGCAGCAAAATCTCGGCCGCCATCGCCAACAAGAAGCTGGCGATCACCTCGGCGGACCTGCTGGTCCAGACCCCCGAAATCGACGTCGTGATCGATGCGACGGGCAAGCCGGGCGTTGCCGCCGACTACGACCTCATGGCCATGGAGCATGGCAAGCACCTGGTGATGATGAACGTCGAGGCCGACGTCACCATCGGGCCGTATCTCAAGAAGCAGGCCGACCGGCTTGGCGTCGTCTATTCGGTCGGCGCCGGCGACGAGCCCTCGAGCTGCATGGAACTCATCGAGTTCGCCTCGGTCCTCGGCTACCGCATCGTTTCCGCCGGCAAGGGCAAGAACAACCCGCTCAAGCACGACGCCGTCCCCGACGACTATCGCGAGGAAGCCACGCGCCGGAACATGAACCCGCGCATGCTGGTCGAGTTCATCGATGGCAGCAAGACCATGGTCGAGATGTGTGCCATCGCCAATGCCACCGGCCTCATTCCGGACGTTCCGGGCATGCACGGCCCGAAGGCCGACCGCGACCAGATGGTCAAGGTGCTGATCCCCAAGGCCGACGGCGGCATTCTGAACAAGAAGGGCGTCGTCGACTTCACCGTCGGCAAGGGCGTCGCGCCGGGCGTCTTCGTCATCGTCGAAGCCGAGCATCCGCGCATCATCGAGCGCATGGACGATCTGCATGTCGGCATCGGGCCATATTATGCGTTCTTCCGCCCCTATCACCTGACCAGCCTCGAAGTGCCGCTGACCGCGGCCCGCATCATGCTCTACGGCAAGCCCGACATGGTGCCGCTGCCCGATCCGGTCGCCGAGGTCTGCGCCGTGGCCAAGCGCGATCTCGCTGTCGGCGAGAGCTTCGATGCGATCGGCGAGACCTGCTACCGCAGCTTCATCCTGACCATCGGCGACGCTCGCGCGCAGCAGGCCGTGCCGGTCGGCCTGCTCGAAGGCGGCAAGGTCACGGCGCCGGTAAAGAAAGGCGAGCTGCTGACCCGGCAGAACGCCACGCCCGACCAGACGACGCGCCTCTTCGCCCTGCGGCAGTTGCAGGACCAGATGTTCGGACTGGGCTGAACCAGCGTCATTGACGGACGACGCCGAGAAGGATTTTCCATGCCTGCAGAGACCGCGCGCCCCATCATCATTCTCGGCTCGCAAGGCAATATCGGCCGCCGGCTGATGGCGGCGTTCCCCGGCGCCATCGGCATCGACCGGGCGGCGGGAGCCGACATTGTCGGTGACCTGCACACGCTCGACTATGATGCGCCCGAGGTCCGGCAGGCGTTCGAGACCGCCGACGGGCTGATCCACGTCGCGACCTCCGCCAATGTCGCCGATCCGAGCGCGGTTCACTGGGCCGCGGTCGCCGACACCGCGCGATTGATGGCGGCGTGCGATCGCTACAACATGCGCCGCGTCGTGCTGCCCTCGTCCGACTGGGCGCAGCCCAAGACCCGCTGGGCGGCGCACGAGCTCAATGCCTATGGCCACAGCAAGCGCGTCTTCGAGGCCATGGCCGAGATGTACAATGTCACGCCCGGCCGTCACGCCGTGGCGCTCCGTCTCGGCTGGGTGCCGCGCCACGCCGATGAGCTGGCGAGGGCCGACGCCTGGTTGCAGGCGAACCACTGGGACGACGCGCGGCTGGTCGGCCAGGTGCAGGCGGCGCTCGGCGACTGACGCCGCATCACAGCCGCGCATATTTTTCCGGGAACTGCGGATGGTCCGGGTTGTAGTCGGGGCGCGGAGCGAGCGAGGCGCGCTCGTCGATCTCGGCCGAGATGATGTCGTCGAACTTGAGGTTCTTCCAGCCACCCGCCGAGCCGGGCTTGCCGCCCTTGACCTGATAGCCGGCGATGGCCTCGTTGCCCTGGCTGGTGCGGCCGACGATGTGCACTTCGACGACGCGGAATTAGCCGTGATAGCCGAGCCGCAGGCAACGGTGACGGCGCATCGCCTCCTCGGCCAGCGCCCGGATTTCGCGCGGTGGCAACGTCGACTGCCGCAGTTTTGCGACCTTCGCCTCGGCCAGCGTCCGCTGACGCTCGGCAAAGGCGCGAGCGAGGTCGTCTTCGGTTCTGTCGTCGTTGGGCATGATCTCATCCTCACACCGCCGTTGTCATCCTAGGGTTTGAGCGCGATCTTGCCGGCGCGGCCGCGCGTATTGCTAGCCTCGGCCGCGTCGGCGACATGATCGAGATCGAAGATTTCGGCCACTGGCAGTTTCAATGTCCCGGCGGCAGCGCGCTGCACGAAATCGCCGATGGCGCCGCGCATCTGTTCGGGCGTCACGATCTTGGAGGGCTTGGCCGCCCAGAAGCCTTTGACGATCGCCCGCTTGAACAGAAGGTTGTCGGCATTGAGCTGCACCGGCCGGCCCGACAGAGCCCCGAACGAGATCAGCCAGCCTTCTTCGGCGACGAGGTCCATCAATTCGTCCGACGCCCGGCCACCGACCGAATCGAGCGCGCGGCTGATCGGCGCGCCACCAGTGAGCGCCCGTGCCCGGTCCTGCCAGTCGGCATGCTCGCTCGACACCGCATCGCCGATCCCCTCGGCCGCGAGTTCGGCGACCGCCGCGTCGCGCCTCACGATATTGAGCACGCGAATGCCGCGTTCGGCTGCGAGCTTGGCGACCATCTTGCCGACGGCGCCATTGGCGGCGTTCTGCACCAGCCAGTCGCCCGGCTGCATCTCGAGTTCGACCAACAGCCGGAAGGCGCTGAGCGGCATCGAGATCAGCTGGCAGGCCGTAGCGTCGCTGATGCCGTTGGGCAGCGGCATCAGCGATTGGGCACTGGCAAGGTAGTATTCGGACCAGGTGGCACTGCCGCCGCCCGTCACCCTCTGGCCGACCGCAAGATTGGTGACGCCCTCGCCGAGCTTGTCGACGACACCCAGCGCCTCGGTGCCGGGAAAATGCGGTAGCTCCGGCTTGAAGCCATAGTGGCCGGTGACGATCATCAGATCGTGGTTGTGGATCGGCGACAGCACCAGCTTCACCCGCACCTGCCCCGGCCCAGGTTCGGGCAAGGGCCGCTCAATGGTCTTGAGCACTTTGCCGGGACTGCCGAATTCGTCGAACACCACGCTTTTCATCGCTTCGCCTCTTTACTTTGCGCGGGTTTGACCCGGGCTCGATGCCTTGTAGCGGGTGTTGTGGGCGGCAAAGGGGCTGCCGGCGGGCGGCTGGCGGCTTTTCGCCGTCCGATCGCCTGACCGGAAACCGTATCGGCAACCAGCGGGCGCAGCAGCGCCAGCGCCGACGCCAGGGCGGCCTTGCCCAACTGGCTGCCGATCGACGTGTACAGCCGGTCCTCGATGGTACGCACCTTGCCGTCGAGATCGCGGCCGTTGCGGGTGAGTTCCAGCGTCACCTGCCGGCGATCGGCGGTGTCCTCGCGTCGCGCGACGATGTCGCGGCTCACGAGGGCGTCGACCAGCCGGCTCGGGCTGCCGCTTTCGCAAACCAGCAACCCACCCAGCGCCTTCAGCGACATCGCGCCATGATCGGCAAGACAGCGGACCACTTCCGCCTGCGATGGCGTGAGGTCCAATGGCGCCAGCTGCGCCGACAGCATTCGGCTGCCTTCGCGCTGCGCCCCGAGGATCAGGAAGCGAAGTTCCTCTTCAGCTCGCATGATGCTCCTTGCGACTGTAAGTGGGCACGATCTGCCGCAGCGCCAGCCGGCGCCCGGCATCGGGGTCATGGGTTGGCAGATAGATCACCGGGCGCTCGCTGGCAAACTGCCGGATGCGGGCGAGTGTGCCGGCAGTGACCGCCGCATTGGGGCTGATGCCGTCGATCTTGCCCGCCAGCATGAGGTCCTCGCTGTAGGAGGTGTCGCCGGCCAGAAACACGGACGTGTCGCCATCCTCGACAATCACGGACACGTGGTTGGCCGTGTGTCCGGGTGTCGCCACCGCCACCACCGAGCCGTCGCTGGTCAGATTGCGGCTTGCCGCGAACGGACCATAGGTGCCATCGACGAGATCGAGGCTCTGCGGATCGAACCAGCCGGGCCAGCGCCCCGGCAGGTGCCCGCGCAGCACACCCATCACGCCGCGCGCATTGGCGATCTCGCCCGGAGCCACCCGGATCGTGCTGTGCGGGAAATGACTGAGGCCGGCGTCGTGGTCGAGGTGCATATGGGTGAGGACCACTTGCCTCACGTCACGCGCCCCGATCCCGAGGGCGCGCAGTTGCGGGCCGACTTCGAGTTCGGGCTCGATCTCGAATGCCGCGCACGAGCGCAGGAACGGATGCAGCGACTTCTGCACCTCCTCGAGCAGATAACTCGCCTGCCCCGTATCGACGACGATGACCCCGTCGCGATGTTCGATCGCCCAGGCATAGGTCGGCAGCCAGCCACTCCACGACGAGTCGAACAGCACGCCGACAACGCCGAGCGGCCCGGGCCGGGGCGCCTCGAGCTGCGCCAGCTTGACCTTGACCGAACCCGTCTGGATCGCATGCACTTTCATCACAGTCTCCATTACATGACGTGTCCTTGATGATGTGTCATGTAATTGTCGATACCATCATTGTCAAGACTCCATCCTCCCTTAGTCCAGCGTCTGGCGGTAGCGCAGCATGGCGATGCCGGAGATGACGAGGAGGATGATGACGAGGGCGAGGCATTCGCCGCCGACGTCGGAGACATTGCCGCCCTTCAGCATCACGGCACGGATGACGCGGAGAAAATGCGTCGCGGGGACGCCCGTGCCCAGCACCTGCGCCCAGCCCGGCATGCCGGCGAACGGGAACATGAAGCCCGAGAGCAGGATCGAGGGCAGGATGGTGAAGAAGCTGAGCTGCATCGCCTGCATCTGGTTGCGCGCCGCCGTCGAAATCAGGAACCCGAGGGCGAGGTTGACCAGGATGTAGAGGTTGAAGCCGAGAAAGAACGCCACCCACGAGCCGTCGAACGGCACGTGAAAGATCAGTGCCGCGGCAACGAGGAACACCGCCGTCTGCACATAGCCGACGAACACATAGGGCAGGATCTTGCCCAGCATCACCTCGAGCGGCTTGACCGGGGTGGCGATCAGCATTTCCATGGTGCCGCGCTCGGTTTCCTTGACGATGGCGACCGCGGTGATCATCACCATGGTCATGCTGAGGATGACGGCGAGCAGCCCCGGCACGATGTTGGTCGAGGTCTTGACCTCGGGATTGTATTCGCGGTGCACGGCGACCGAGAACGGCGGCGCCGACGATGCCGCAGGAGTGAGCGGACCGACCAGCACCTGCTGCACCGCGAGGCTGACGATGCCCGACAGCGCACTCGCGGCGCCGCCCACCGCCGAGGGATCCGACGCGTCGGCGGCGACGAGGATCTCAGGCGACCGGCCGCGGATCACGTCGCGTTCGAAATTCTGCGGGATGACGACGACGAAATTGGCCGTGCCGCGCCGCAGTGCCTCTTCGCCCGCTGCCGTACCCGCAACCTGGCCGCGGAAATCGAAATAATCCGACTGCTGCATGCCGGCGATCACCGCGCGGGTCAGCGGACCGTTGTCGCCCATCTCGACCAGCGTCGGCAGGTGGTGCGGATCGGCATTGATGGCAAAACCGAAGAGGAACAGCTGGATCAGCGGCAGGCCGATCATCATGCCGAAGGTGATGCGGTCGCGCCGCATCTGGATGAACTCCTTGTAGAGCACCGCTCCAAAGCGGTTGAGCGAGAAGCCGCTGCCGCTCATGCTGCCACCGGCGCCGGGTCGGTGGCGAAATTGTCGCGCGCGCCGGCCATCAGGTAGATGAAGGCTTCCTCAAGGCCGGCCACCTGGAGGCTCCAGTGATGGGTGCCTTCGGCCTTGAGGCGCTCGACCGTTGCGTTGAGCGTCGGCTTGTCGGTGCCCGAGACGTGCAGCACCGCGCCGAACCGCGCCACCTGCTCGACACCTGCCTCGGTCTTGAGCCGCGCCTCGAGCGTGCCGAGCTCCGGCCCTTCGACCCGCCAGGTTTCGAGCCCGACCAGCGCCGGGATCATCGCCGAGGGGCCGTCGATCAGCTTCTTGCCATAGGCGATGTAGGTGATGAAATCGCACTGCACCGCTTCGTCCATGTAGTGGGTCGAGACCAGCACAGTGACGCCCGTCGCACTCAGCCTTCGGATCTCGTCCCAAAAGTCGCGCCGCGCCTTGGGATCGACGCCTGCCGTCGGCTCGTCGAGCAGCAGCAATTGCGGCTCGTGCAGGAGACACGCGGCGAGCGCCAGCCGTTGCTTCCAGCCGCCCGACAGCGAACCCGCGAGCTGTTTGGCGCGATCGGCGAGTCCGAGATCCTCGAGCGCCGTCTGCACCCGCTGTTTGCGATCGGGCAACTGGTACATGCGGGCCACGAAATCGAGGTTTTCGCGGATCGAGAGATCCTCGTAGTAGGAGAATTTCTGCGTCATGTAGCCGACGCGCTCCTTGATGTCGGCCGCGTCGTGCCGCACGTCGAAACCGAGGCAGGTGCCCTCGCCTTCGTCGGGCGTCAGCAACCCGCAGAGCATGCGGATCGTGGTGGTCTTGCCCGAGCCGTTGGGTCCGAGAAAGCCGTAGATCGCCCCCTTGGGCACGCGGATGTCGAAATGATCGACCACCGTGCGCTCGCCAAAACGCTTGGTGAGGCCCTTGACGTCGATGACGAGCTCGGCGCTCACGGGACCCGTCCGATGCTGACCGGCTGTCCCGGGAGAATGCCGTTCTGCTGCTGCAGCACGGCTTCCGTCAGGAACACCAGCCGGTGGCGCTCGTCACGCGAGTAGATGATCGGCGGCGTGAACTGCGGATCGGAGGCGAAATGGCTGATCGTTGCGGTGAGCCCCGCGGCACAGCCGTCGCAGGTGATGGCAACGACATCGCCGAGCTTGAACTGCGGCCGGTCGCCTTCGTTGAGGTAGAACAGCACCTTCATGGCGTCGGCACCGCTGAGCGAGGCGACCGGCATACCGGCGCTGGCGACCTCACCCGGTTTGAAGAACAGCCGCTCGATCCGGCCATCGGCGGGCGCCGTGACGGTGCGGTCGTCGAGCGCCGCTTTGGCATTGGCGACGTCGGCCCTGGCGGCAGCGAGCGTCGCCTCAGCGGCGATCTGCTGCGCATCGCGAGCCGGGAGTTCCGCCACCTTGAGCTGGGCCTCGAGCTGGGCGACCGCGGCCGTTGCCGAGGCGAGGCTCGCCTTGTCCTGGTCGAGCCTGGCCTGCGGCACGAGGCCCTTGGTGAAGAGGTCCTCTGAGCGCGAGAAATTCTGCTGCGCCAGGTCGCGATCGGCCATCGCCTTCTGCAACGAGGCGCGGGTGACGTC
>JANXSI010000703.1 GCA_025352765.1 Devosia sp.
GGTGGTCGCACCTCTCGTGGCGCGGCTTGGGAACTGGGCGGAAACGCGCGCTCCCCGGGCCGTTGGACCTTACAGCCACCGCGGAAGAGCGCTGGGTGTCTCAACCAAACACCCAACAGTTCGGAGGCGCCCAGCGCTCTCCGTTCGCGGCTCAACTTTGAGCCGCGAAGGCAAACCCGGAAGTCGAAAGACTGTCCGGTGCCTCCGCTCGCGCTGTCGCCAACCGCCATTGCGAACAAAACAGGAATAAGGCTCACTGCCGCAACGCTCAAAACCCCATGATTCGCCCGTGCTCGCCGAGATCGATTACCTCAACCGCCTCAATCCCGAGCAACGCCGCGCCGTCGAGCATGGCGTCACGACGGGTCCCGATTCCGGCCACATCGGCGGCCCGCTGCTGGTGATCGCCGGCGCCGGGTCGGGCAAGACCAATACCCTCGCCCACCGCGTCGCCCACCTCATCGTCAATGGCGCCGACCCACGCCGAATCCTGCTGATGACCTTTTCGCGCCGCGCCGCCACCGAAATGACCCGCCGCGTCGAGCGCATCGCCGCGCAGGTGATGGGCACCTCCTCGGGCGCCGTCACCGATGCCCTCGCCTGGTCCGGCACCTTCCACGGCATTGGCGCGAGGCTGCTGCGCGAATACGCCCCCAATCTCGGCCTCGACCCGCAATTCACCATCCACGATCGCGAGGATTCGGCCGATCTGCTCAACATCGTCCGCCACGACCTCGGCCTCCACGACTCCAAATCGCGCTTTCCCGCCAAGGGCACCTGCCTCGCCATCTATTCGCGCACCGTCAACGCGCAAGGCGAACTCGCCGAGACGCTGAAGACCGCCTTCCCCTGGGCCGCCATGTGGGAGCCGCAGTTGCGCGAACTCTTCACCGGCTACGTCGAGGCCAAGCAGGCCCAGAACGTCCTCGATTACGATGATCTCCTGCTCTACTGGGCCATGATGGTGCGCGAGCCCGCGCTCGCCGCCGATCTCGGCGGCCGCTTCGACCACGTCCTCGTCGATGAATACCAGGACACCAATCGCCTCCAGTCCTCGATCCTGCTGGCGCTGAAACCCGACGGCCGCGGCATGACGGTGGTCGGCGACGACGCGCAGTCGATCTACTCGTTCCGCGCCGCCACTGTGCGCAACATCCTCGAATTTCCGCAGAGCTTTGCCCCCGCCGCCGCGATTGTCACCCTCGACCGCAACTACCGCTCGACGGCACCGGTCCTCGCCGCGGCGAACGCCGTGATCGCGGAAGCCGCCGAGCGCTTCACCAAGAACCTCTGGACCGAGCGGCAGTCGGACGCGAAGCCCCAACTGGTGACCGTCCGCGACGAGGCCGACCAGGCCCGCTACGTTGTCGAGCGGGTGCTCGAAACCCGCGAGGGCGGCGCCCGCCTCAAGGACCAGGCTGTGCTGTTCCGCACCTCGAGCCATTCCGGTCTCCTCGAAATCGAGCTGACGCGCCGCAACATTCCGTTCGTCAAATTCGGCGGCCTCAAATTCCTCGACGCCGCGCACGTCAAGGACATGCTGGCGCTGTTCCGCTGGACCGAGAACCCGCGCGATCGTGTCGCCGGCTTTCGCGTGCTCCAGCTCTTGCCCGGCGTCGGCCCCGGCACCGCCGGCAAGGTTCTCGACGTCATGGACACCGCGCCCCGGCCGTTCGCCGCCCTCGCCGACCTCCCCGTCCCTGCCCGCTCGGAGGGCTGGCCGGAATTCGTCGCGCTCGTCGGTGAACTCGGCGCTTCGGCTTGGCCGGCAACCTTCAGCCTCGCCCGGGCCTGGTACGAGCCCCTGCTCGAGGACGCTCATGAGGACGCAGCGATGCGGCTGCTCGACCTGCTGCAGCTCGAACAGATCGCCTCCGGCTACTCCAGCCGCGAGCGCTTTCTCACCGAGCTCACCCTCGATCCGCCCGACGCGACCTCGGATCAATCGGGCGTGCCATTGCTCGACGAGGACTATCTGATCCTCTCGACCATCCACTCGGCCAAGGGACAGGAATGGCGTTCTGTTCATGTGCTCAATGTCGTCGACGGCTGCATTCCGTCGGACCTCGGCACCGGCTCGACCCATGAGCTCGAGGAAGAGGGCCGGCTGCTCTATGTCGCCATGACCCGGGCCCGCGATGCCTTGCACCTGATCGTGCCGCAGCGGTTCTTCGTCACCCAGCAGCAAAAGCATGGCGACCGGCACATCTACGCGCAGCGCAGCCGCTTCGTCACCCGCCCCATGCTGCCGCTCTATGACGATATCCTCTGGCCGCCTCTGAAGCCGCTGTCAGCGACCGCAGCGGCAGCAAGCGCCGCGCGCCTCGACCTCCGGGCCGAGATGCGCGGCATGTGGAGCAAATAGTGCGGAGGTCAGCGGTTGGTCAGCGCCACGGCACGGCCCAGCAGCCCGACATCGGCGCTCTGATAGACGATCTTGTTCTTCTCGCCCGGCTCGACCACCTGCACCTCGGCACGGCGGCCGTCCTTGGCGTAGCCGCTGGCGAGCTGGATGGCTTCCATCTGCGCGCTGTCGCGGCTGAGGAAGGGGCCCTTGGACTTGCCGTTGAGGTCGATCCACCACTTGTTTCGGGCGTAGATGACGATAAACAATGCCGTTGTCATGGTCGCGCATTCCTAAAGCGCCGCTCTATTTCCATAGCCGGCATGAGGTCCAGCCGGGGAGCGTTTTCGGCCAATATGCTTAAAATCAGTGCACAGTTGATGACAAAATGCCGCTGATTGCGCGCCCGGTCTCGCTGGCACAGGCGCGCCGCATCTGGATCGCTGGCCAGCGCCTCAACGAGCGCGAGCCCTTCGGAACGGGGCCCGACGCGACGCGACGCGCCATCGAGCATCTGGGCTACGTGCAGATCGACACGATCAACGTCATCGAGCGATCGCACCACCACATCCTCTATTCCCGCATCCCCAACTATTCGCGCGCCGATCTACACCGCGGCCAGACGATCGACAAAACCGTGTTCGAGTACTGGACCCACGCCCTGGCCTACGTCCCGGTCCGCGACCTCCGCTTCTTCATCGGCGACATGCAGGAATTTCGCCGCAACCCGATGAAGTGGTTCGGGGACGTGACCGATGCTGACGTCAACCGGATGGTCCGGCAGATCCGGCAGGGCGGTGCCATCAGCATTCGCGATATCGACGACGAACCGGTCGAAAAGACCCATCCCTGGGCCAGCCGCAAGCCATCGAAGGCGGCACTGCAGCGTGCCTTCTTCGACGGCCGCCTTGCCATCAGCGAGCGGGTCGGCATGGTCAAGACCTATGAACTGCTCGACCGGCATTTTGCCTGGGAGGAGCGCCCCAGGGCCGCAACTGACCGGCAGGTCATCGAGTACATGCTCGATCGAGCCCTACGATCGCAGGGCATCGTCAGCATCGAGTCGGTCTATCACACCCATGCGCGCTTCCGTCCGGCCCTGCAGAAGCTAATCGACCGGCGGGTCCGCAACAAAACTCTCGTTCCGGTCGAACTGGAGGCGGCGGGCAAAACCGCCCACTGGGCAGCGCCTGAAACTCTCGATGCCCGCCCCGAGCCGTCGAGCCTCACTCACATCCTGTCGCCGTTCGACCCGCTGATCATCCAGCGCAAGCGCCTCAGGCACTTCTTCGACTACGACCATCTGTTCGAGGCGTACGTGCCCAAGGCCAGACGCAAGTTCGGCTACTTCACCCTACCCGTCCTCGTTGGCGACGAGATCGTCGCAGCGCTCGATCTCAAGACCGACCGTGCCGCCGGCAGACTGCTGATCCAGTCCTGGCACTGGCTCGAGCGGGCACGACCCCGGATCCACAAGCCGGTGATCGAAGAGGAACTGCAGCGCTTCGAGCGCTTCCAGCTGGGGAGGAGCGAAAAATGAAAGCGGCGCCTCCGGGGAGGCGCCGCTGCGGTAGGTGTCGTCGTGGTCGCTTGTTACTGGAACCGGTAGCGAACGGTACCGCGGACTTCCGAAACCGTATTGTCGTTGAGATAGTAGGGCGTGTTGGGCGGAGTGGCATAGTTGCTGATCTTGGGCATGTAGATCAGGCGATAGCCGAGATCGGCGACCCAGCTGCCGGCATCGTAGGTAACGCCCGCCATGGCCGCAGCGGCCGGCGTCCAGCCACTGCCGTCGGGCAGCAACGCATTGGCCGGCGTGGTGTTGACGTGGTACCAGGCCGCGCCGACACCGGCGCCGACATATGCACCGAACCCTCCGCCGGCAGCACCGCCACCCGAGAGTGGAATGTCGTAGTAGGCGTTCGCGAGGCCAACCGCCGAGCGCAGATGCAGCGTGTTTGTGCCATCCGTCAGCCCGTCATTGGACAGGTAGTCGACCGTGCCGTCGAAGCGCAGGCCCGTCCCGGTCTCGTACCCGAAACCAGCGCCGAGCGAGTAGCCATAGCCGGCGCCCGTTGCCGGTTCGATACATCCGCAGGTGCCGCGGTGTTCCTGCGTCCACAGGACGTTCAGCGCGCCGCTGCCGCGAAGGTAGAAGCCGCCCTGCAGGCCGTAATCGACCGGGGGAACTTCGATAGAGGGATCATAAGGAAGGTCCGCCGCCCGGACAGGGACGCCGGTGAGGGCCATGAGCACCACCAGCAGCACCGAAAGAAGTATACGCATGTCACAAATCCTCGATTTCGCTACGACGACACCCCGTCGACTGCCTCGAAATTTGCCAGACCTTCCTTAAAGCTCACTTAACCCTAAGACTTAA
Source organism: Devosia sp. (assembly GCA_025352765.1). Lineage (GTDB taxonomy): Bacteria > Pseudomonadota > Alphaproteobacteria > Rhizobiales > Devosiaceae > Devosia_A. The sequence continues at coordinate 4,725 of JANXSI010000703.1, forward strand.
CCCTAATTCTGTGTGAATTGGCACATAGACACGACCGTTGCCCCGGCACGTCTCTTGCCATCGGCCTGATGCTTGAGGTCGTTCCTACGCGACGCGCTTGATGGTGGCGGCAATTTCGTTGACGACCGCCTCGACGAGGCTCGCATCGTCACTCTCCGCCATTACCCGGATGACCGGTTCGGTACCGCTTTCGCGGATCACCAGCCGACCTTCGGATCCCAACCGGTCGCGGCTTTCGGCGATCACCTGCACCACGAGCTTGTGGTCAAGTGGCTTGCCCTGCTTGAACCGCACGCTGGTGAGCTTCTGCGGCACCCTTTCGAACCGCTTGCAGATCTCGGAAACCCGCCGGCCGCTTTCCTTGACCACAGCAAGTACTTGCAGTGCCGCAACCAGCCCATCGCCGGTGGTCGTGAAATCGGACAGGATGATGTGCCCCGACTGCTCCCCGCCAACATTGAAATCCCGCGCGCGCATTGCTTCGAGCACGTAGCGGTCGCCCACTTGCGTTCGCTCGAGGCCGAGGCCGAGAGTTCTGAGATACCGTTCGAGCCCCAGATTGCTCATCACTGTCGCCACCAGCCCACCGCCCTTGAGGCTACCGCGGGCCTGCCACGACTGCGCGATCACCGCCATCAACTGATCTCCGTCGACGACCTCGCCATGCTCGTCGACAATGATCACGCGGTCGGCGTCGCCATCGAGCGCGATACCGATATCGGCGCGCACTTCCTTGACCTTGGCCCGCAGGGCATCGGGGGCCGTCGAACCAACCTTGTCATTGATGTTGAAGCCGTCCGGCTCGACACCGATCTGGAAGACCTCCGCGCCCAGCTCCCACAAAGCCGTTGGCGCGACCTTGTACGCAGCGCCGTTGGCACAATCGATGACCACGCGCAGGCCAGTCAGATCGATGTTCTTTGGGAGAGTCCGCTTGGCAAACTCGATGTAGCGGGTCTGTGCCGCCTCGTCGCGGTGCGCTCGACCGATCTCGCGGCCGAGCGCGAGATTGCCGGACATATCGCTGTCCATCAGTTCCTCGATCGACGCCTCCACCTCGTCGGAGAGCTTGTATCCGTCCGGCCGGAAGAGCTTGATGCCATTGTCGTCGTAGGGGTTGTGCGAGGCCGAGATCATCACCCCGAGATCGGCCCGGAGCGACCGCGTCAGCATCGCCACAGCCGGCGTGGGCATCGGGCCCAGGAAATA
>JANXSI010000704.1 GCA_025352765.1 Devosia sp.
GGCTGGCCGACCTTGACGTAGCCGAGGCCGACGCGCTGCAGCGTCGCGAACTTGTCGCGGATCGAGGGCACGGCGGCAAAGAACTCGGTCGCCTCGTCGATGGTCATGTCGAGCACGTCGGCGATCGACTTGCCCTTGAACTGCACTTCGAGCGTCTCACGGTTGTAGCGGTGGCCCTTGCAGACCTCGCAGGTTACGTAGACGTCTGGGAGGAAGTGCATCTCGATCTTGATGACGCCGTCGCCCTCGCACTTCTCGCAGCGGCCGCCCTTGACGTTGAAGCTGAAGCGGCCGGGGCCGTAGCCGCGCGCCTTGGCTTCGGGGAGGCCGGCGAACCATTCGCGCATCGGGCCGAAGGCGCCGGTGTAGGTGGCCGGGTTGGAGCGTGGCGTGCGGCCGATCGGCGACTGGTCGATGTCGATGATCTTGTCGAGGAATTCGAGGCCGGTGAGGTGGGTGTGCGGCGCCGGATTGACCCGCGCGCCGTTCAGCCGCCGCGCCATCGCCTGGTACATGGTGTCGATCATCAGGGTGGATTTGCCGCCGCCGGAGACGCCGGTGATGGCGACGAACAGCCCGAGCGGCACGTCGACCGAGACATTCTTGAGATTGTTGCCGGTGGCGCCGTCGACGTGGATCTTCCGGCCCTTGACCGGCTTCCGCCGCTCGGCGGGCATCGGGATCATCAGCTTGCCGCTGAGATACTGGCCGGTGATCGAGTTCTTGTTCTTCAAAATGTCGTCGGGCGTGCCTTCGGCGACGATGTGACCACCATGGACGCCGGCGCCGGGGCCGATGTCGACGACGTAGTCGGCGGTCATGATGGCGTCCTCGTCATGCTCGACGACGATGACGGTGTTGCCGATGTCGCGCAGCCGCCGCAGCGTCTCGAGCAGGCGGGCATTGTCGCGCTGATGCAGGCCGATCGAGGGCTCGTCGAGGACGTAGAGGACGCCGGTCAGGCCCGAGCCGATCTGGCTCGCGAGCCGGATGCGCTGGCTCTCGCCGCCCGACAGCGAGCCGGAATTGCGGGCGAGGGTCAGATAGTCGAGGCCGACATCGTTGAGGAAGCCCAGGCGCTCGCGGATTTCCTTGAACACGCGCTCGCCGATCTGGCGCTGCTGGTCGGTGAGCCGGGCCGGCATGTCGTTGAACCATTGCGCGGCGGCGCGGATCGACATTTCGGACACCTGGCCGACATGGAGGCCGTCGATCTTGACCGCCAGCGCCTCGGGCTTCAGCCGGTAGCCTTTGCAGGCGAGACAGGGCGCCTGCGACATGTAGCGCTCGATTTCCTCGCGCATGCCGGCGCTCTCGGTCTCCTTGTAGCGGCGCTCGAGATTGCCGATGACGCCCTCGAACGGCTTCTTGGTCTTGTAGGTGCGCAGGCCATCGTCATAGGTGAACTGGATCTGGGTGCGGCCGGTGCCGTAGAGCACGGCGTCCTGCACCTCCTTACCGAGCTCTTCCCACGCGGTGCCGGTCGAGGCGCCGTAGTGCTTTACGATCGCCTGCAGGGTCTGCTGGTAGTAGGGCGCGGAGGTCTTGGACCACGGCAGGATGGCGCCGTCCTTCAGCGACAGGGTGACGTCGGGAACGATCAGATCGGGGTCGATCTTCTGCTCGGTGCCGAGGCCATCGCAGACCGGGCAGGCGCCGAAGGGGTTGTTGAAGGAGAACAGCCTGGGCTCGATCTCCTCGATGGTGAAGCCCGAGATCGGATCGGCGAATTTTTCGGAGAAGATCAGCCGCTTCGGCTCGCCGTCCTCGGCCTTCTGATCGGCGAATTCGGCGAAGGCGATGCCTTCGGCGAGCTTCAGCGCGGTCTCGAAACTCTCGGCCAGGCGACCGGCAATATCGGGACCGACGACGATGCGGTCGACCACCACCTCGATGTCGTGCTTGATCTTCTTGTCGAGGGCGGGGGCATCCTCGATGTCGTGGAACTCGCCGTCGATCTTGATGCGCTGGAAACCCTTGCGCATCAGGTCGTTCATCTCGCGCTTGTACTCGCCCTTGCGGCCGCGGGCGATCGGCGCCAGCAGGAACAGCCGCGTGCCTTCGGGCTGCGCCATGACGATGTCGACCATCTGGCTGACGGTCTGCGCCTGGATGGGCAGGCCCGTGACCGGCGAATAGGGGATGCCGACGCGCGCGAACAAGAGGCGCAGGTAGTCGTAGATCTCGGTGACGGTGCCGACGGTCGAGCGCGGGTTGCGCGAGGTGGTCTTCTGCTCGATCGAGATGGCGGGGCTGAGCCCAGCGATCTGCTCGACATCGGGCTTCTGCATCATCTCGAGGAACTGCCGGGCATAGGCGCTCAGGCTCTCGACATAGCGGCGCTGGCCCTCGGCATAGATGGTGTCGAAGGCGAGCGAGGATTTTCCGGAGCCCGAGAGCCCGGTCATGACGATCAGGCTGTCGCGCGGCAGCCTGAGGTCGATGTTCTTGAGGTTGTGCTCCTTGGCGCCGCGGATGACGAGGTCACGGTTGGGATTGGATCTGGGAGGGGCCATCAAACATCCATCGGCAGGCCGGCGATCATAAGGACATGACCTGTCGGCGACTGTCAGTGTTTCGGAACGCGGGAGCGGAGAACCCCTGAAATAGGGAGGGCCCGCCGCGTCTGCAAGCTAACCACGGGAGAACGAGCGTGTCATCTCACAGGGCGTCGCAGGTGGGAGAACATAAGCGGAACGGCGGGTGAGTCGGAAGGGGGGAGCGGCCGCCTCTTACGATGCCGGTAAAGGTTCAGTGCTTTGAGTCGGCGTTGGCTGGAACCGCTTGCGAGGCATGCAGCCGGTCCATTTCCTTGTCGAACCGGGCCCAGAGGAGGGCGCCCTCCTCACCGAGCTTTTCGGTGTCGCGCTGAAACCGGTTCTCCAAATGCACCGCATCCAGCGGATTGGTCCAGGGGAATGTCGCGGTCGCTTCGAGTTCGACCAGCATTGATTCGAGGCGCGAACGAAGGGCAACCCTTTGTGTATCCGACAAAGTATTGCGTTCTGCGGTGTCTTGCGCGAACAGGTCTGACTGTGTGTAACTCATTGCTCCAGACTAGGTCCTCACGCCGACCGCGGCAACGACCGGGGCGGGGAATGAGGGGGAAAAGTGACAAACGGCTGGCGCGGAGATCGGCTCCACGACCTCGTCCGATCGATGGCCTCCCGGCCACGACACGAGGCGTTGCGCGGCCTGGTCACGGAACTGCTGCGCGAAGGTTTTGGCGCTGCGTTCAGTGAACTGGAGCATGAGCGCTACCTCGTCGATAACAGCGGGCGCATCGACGTGGCATGGGGCGCCACCGTCATCGAGCTCAAGAGCGACCTACGCCGCGAAGAGCGCGACGTGCTTGCCCGTATGCCCGACTATCTGGCCGAGGTGAGGCGGAGCAGCGGCCCAGGCCGCACGACGGTCGGACTCGCGACCGACGGCGCGACCCTGATCGCCTACACGCTGAATCGCGGTGTTCTTGCCGAGATCGGCCGCTATTAAGTCGACACCGATCATCCCGAGCGGCTGCTGAGCTGGCTTGAACCCCTGTTGTCGCCGGTTCCCGAAGTGATGCCGACGCCGGTTGCCGTTGCGCTTGCCTTCGGCCGGTACAGCCTTGCCTTTGGCCGCGCCCACGCCGAGCTTCAGCGGCTGTGGTCGGAGGTCGGGGACCATCCCGAAGTTCGGCTGAAACGCAGTTTGTGGGACGGCTTGCTGCGGCAGGTTTATGGCGACGATGTCGCCAGTGATGCGCTGTTTCTGCAGCACACTTACCTGACCATCCTCGTGAAGGCGATCGCGGCCCGCGTCCTCGACCTCGAGATCGACGACCCGGCCGAGATGTTGTCGGGCCGGCTCCTTGCGAACGAAGGCATTGTCGGGGCCGTCGAGGCCGACTTCTTCGATTGGCTGCTCATCGCCACAGGCGGCGCCGACCTGGTCCACTCGCTGGCTGCCGCGACCGTGCGCTTTCGCCTGCGCGACGTCGAGGTCGACGTGCTGAAGAGCCTATATGAGAGTCTGATCGATCCCGACGAGCGGCACGACCTCGGGGAATATTACACGCCGGACTGGCTGGCCGCGCGGGTCGTCTCAGCTGCGATTCCGCGTCCGCTGGACCAGCGCGTGCTCGATCCATCCTGTGGTTCGGGGACCTTCCTGTTCCATGCAGTGCGCCGGCTGATCGAGGCCGGTCACACAGCGGGACTGCCGTCGGCCGAGATTGTCGCAATTTGTGCCGATCGCGTGTTCGGGATCGACGTGCATCCTGTGGCGGTGGCGCTGGCACGTGTCACCTGGCTGCTGGCGCTCGGCGATCTGGTGCAGGACCGGCCGCCCACGCTCAACGTGCCCGTCTACATGGGCGACTCGATGCAATGGAGCCTGCGCCCACTGGGTGCATCGTCCGAAGTGCTGGTCGACGTGCCGCCAAATGATCCGCCGCTGCGGATTCCCGCTGGCATTGCGAGCGATCAGACTCTGTTCGAGCGGGCTCTCGAAGAACTCAATCACGGGCTCGACACGCTCGCCGAGCCAGACGTGGTAGAGAGTGCCATTGCCCGTGCCGGTGCCACGGCGGCGGACGCTGCGCTGCTCGGGCGTACCTTCGCGCAGCTTAAGCAACTCTTTCTCGACGGCCGAAATCACATCTGGACCTTCATTCTGCGCAATCTGCTGCGCCCGGTCTGGCTGTCGCATCCCGATCATCGCGTCGACGTGCTGGTCGGCAATCCACCCTGGATCGTCTATCGCCATCTGAGCGCGGACATGAAGGACCGGCTGCGCGAGGCGCTTCAGAGCTACGGCCTCTGGGTCGGGGGCAGTCTTGCCACCCATCAGGACATGTTCGCGCTGTTCTGGGCCCGCGGCGCCGAACGCTATCTGCGCAACGGGGGCACGCTGGCGCTGGTGCTGCCCTATGCCGCCCTGAACGCTCCGCTGTTTGCAGCCATGCGCGACGGCAGCATGCAGCGGGTGCAGGTGGCGATCACCGGCGGCTGGGGCCTGGAGCGGGCGTGGCCGATCTTCGGTGCGCAATCGGGGAGCAGCACGACCAGCACCTGCGTGCTGTTCGGCCAGCGCGACGGCGCAGGGCCGCTTCCAGTCGAGATCGATCGCTGGGTTGGCGTGCTGCCCAGGCGCGATGCCAGCGAGGCCGAAGCTGCGAATGCACTCCAGCATGTGCGGGCGCCATGGCCGAGGCCGCGGACGCTTATTGCCGCTTCGCCGTATCGGAAGCGATTCCATAACGGCGCAAACCTCTTCCCGAGACGCTTCTTTCTGGTTGAGCCTGTTGAAGCCGGGCGCCTGCAGAGTCGACGGGAGGCGCCGCGCGTGCGGGGTCGCGTGGGCAGTCTCGACAAAAAACCGTGGACGAGCGTCGAGCCCCCTGAGGGACCGGTCGAGCGCACTTTCCTACGGCGTATCGCGGTAGGCGAGTCCATTGCGCCCTATCGAATTCTGGAGTTCGTGACTGGAGTGGTGCCGATGGAGGATGGCGTAGTCCTTACCGCCGACCACGCGGACGCGCAGGGACATCGTGGACTTGGCGCCTGGTTGCGGGATACCGAGACAAAGTGGAACGAGCACAGTAAGGCGAATCCAGACGGTTCACCTCGTATCTCACTGACCCAATCCATGGATCATCATAAGAAACTGAGCGCGCAATCGTCACGATCGTCGATCCGAGTCGTCTATCCGGCTTCAGGTACGCGGTTGTGTGCATGTTGGCTTGAGGACGATGACGTCATCATCGAACATCAGGCCTATTGGTCGGTTGCCGGCTCCCTTGAAGAAGCCGCCTATGTTGCAGCTGTTCTCAACACGAATGTGGTGTTGGAGCGGGTAAAGGACCTCCAACCCGTCGGGCAGCGTGATCCGCGTCACTTCGACAATCTGGTCTGGACGCTCCCGATCCCGGAATTCGACGCGGCCGAGGCGCTGCACCAGGATCTGGCGGGGGCGGCGCTGCACGCTGCAGAGGTTGCGGCGCGGGTCGAGTTCCCCGCCGACGCGCATTTCACGAGTAAGCGGCGATCGATCCGGCAGGCCCTGGTCGACGAGGGCGTGGCAGAGACCATCGAGCGCCTCGTCGACGCGCTGCTGCCGCCATGACCCCCCTTCCGTCGTCTGCCGTCAGCCCCGTTCCTGCGCCAGTCCGATGAGGGCTTGGGGGCCGTGGATGGAGCGGAACTCCTGTCCGCGAAACCTCCGGACCGAGGGGGCGAGCGGGGCGGCGGCCTTCTTGCGTCGATCCCTGGCCTGCGTGAATTGTGAATGAAACCCCGTTGCCGTGTCTCAGCGGCGGTTCATTGTCGCCCGTGCATCGTCCCATCACAGGCGAACGCCGTTCGCCACTTCAAGGGGACGAAAAATGAAGCTCTCAATGATCGCTCTCACGCTCACCGCGACCATCGCGCTCGCCTCGGTCAGCGCGCCGGCCTTCGCCACGGACCAGCGCACCGCGGTCGGCAATTGCATCGATCGCGGCGCGGCCTGCAAGTGGAGCATGGATCGCGCCGGCTGGGTCGATATCTTCGTCGACGGTCACTGGATCATGTGCCCGCCGGTTGGCCAGTGCGAGCTGGTGTACAAGACGGCAACCGGCGCGAAATTGACCGGCATGACGCTGACCACGGCACTCGCCCGGGTCAAGTGATCAAACCGGCTCATCGAGGCCGGCGGTCATGGCCGACCCCTCGATCACGAGCATCCGGTGAGGCCCGGCGACGCTGCGAGCGTCGGGCCGACCAATTTCGTCACCAGATCACCCCATCTGCGTCGGGCGACGACCCCGCCCACGTCAGCGCTCGAACATCGTCTCGAAGCCGCCGAAGATCATGCGGTTGCCGTCGACGGGCATGTCCTTCATCAGGGCCTCCATGCGCGGATCGGCCATGACCTGCTGGTTGGCGCGGTCGCGCTCGGCCCGCGACGGGTAGGTGATCCAGGACAGCACCACGACCTCGTGGTCGCCGGCCTGCACGGCGCGCGGGAACGAGGTGAGCTTGCCGTAGGGCACATCGTCGGCGAGACATTCGACGTAGTGGGTGGCGCCGAACTCCTTCCACAGCTCCCAGGTGCGCGACAGGATCGCGCGGTAGGCGTCGACCTTGTCTTTCGGCACGGCCAGCACGAAGGCGTCAACATAGGTCATGATCGGGCACTCCACGGTTGCGGTGGGACGGAACCCCGCGACCGGCGCAATGGCTCCCTGCGGGTGAGCGCCGGGCTCAGCCCAGTTCCTGCGCCAGTCCGATCAGTATCCCTTCGGGGCCGCGGATGTAGCAGAGGCGGTAGACGCCCTGATAGTCGACCACTTCGCCCACCAGTTCGGCGCCGTGCGGGCGGAGGGTTTCGAGCGTTGCGGCGAGATCGTCGACGGCGAACATGACGCGGAGGTAGCCGAGCGCGTTGACCGGGGCGGTGCGGTGGTCGGCGACGATTTTCGGGTGAAGGAAGCGGGAGAGCTCGAGCTTGCTGTGACCGTCGGGGGTTCGCATCATGGCGATCTCGACGTGCTGGTCGCCGAGGCCGGTGACGCGGCCGGCCCATTCGCCTTCGATGGTGGCGCGGCCCTCGAGCTCGAGGCCGAGGGTAAGAAAGAACGCCACCGTTGCGTCGAGGTCGTCGACGACGATGCCGACATTGTCCATCCGCTTGATCGCCATGTGTCCAGTCTCCGGGAGGGGCGTAACCCCACAACGCGGGGCGACGGGGATGGTTGTCGCAGGGCGGCAACTGAGAGGGCAGAGGGGGGCCGGACTGGAAGATGACCCCCACCCCCGGCCCCGCCGTTCGAGCGTCGCTCTCGCGGTCGCCTCGAGGGGAGGGACCGCGGGCGGGGGCTGGATGATCCTAGGCCGCGGCCTTGAAGTCGATGCGATTGCGACCGCTGTTCTTGGCCAGATACATCCGGGCATCGGCGGCGGCGAAGAGGTCGTCGAACGAGGTGGTCGAGCTGAATCCGACCCCGCCCAGGCTGATCGAAATGGGAACCGGCAGACCCTGGGCCAGAAGTTTGATGGCGCTGACCTGCGTGCGAATGCGCTCCGCCGCGGCGCGCGCACCGGCGTCGTCGATGGTGGGCAGG
>JANXSI010000722.1 GCA_025352765.1 Devosia sp.
CGGCGCTCGAGTTCTCGGGCTACGGGATTTTGGTCAACGGGGTCGAGCCGGGCAATATCCTGACCGAGGCGATCCAGTTGCACCGCGGCGCGGCCTTCATCAAGCAGATGGAAGATGCGATCCCGCTGGGACGGCTCGGCAGCGTGCGCGACATCGCCAATGCCTTCCTGTTCCTTGCTTCGGACGATGCAAGCTACATCACCGGGACGACGATCGTCGTCGACGGCGGACAGTTGCTGCCAGAAGGCAACGATTTCCGGCTGCTGCCGCCGTGAGTGACGGCCCGGGCGAGGACCTCGGCAGCGGCTACCGGCTGCGGCAGGCGACCGACGCGGACCGCCCGGCGCTGGGGATGGTCTGCCTCCGGACGGGTGACTCGGGCAATGATGCGACGGCGCGCGAGGACGCCCCCGAGCTGATCGGGTTCATCTACGCAGTGCCCTATCAGGTCTATCAGCCGGAACTGGCGTTCGTCATCGACGGACCGAACGGGGTCTGCGGCTATGTGCTCGGGGCGCTCGACAGCGTGGCGTTCTATGCAACGCTCGAAGCGCAATGGTATCCACCGCTGAGAGCACGGATTGCCGATGTTGGGCCGAATAAGACGAGCTGGGCCGGCAGCGACTGGGCGCGACATCTTATCCACCATCCGGAGGCGGCCTTTCCCGCTTCGCTCGCCCCGTACCCCTCGCATGGACACATCGATCTGCTGCCCGAGGCGCAGGGGCGCGGTTTTGGGCGCCGAGCCATGGCGCAGCTCGAACGGCGTCTCACGGAACTCGGCTCGAAGGGCCTGCAGCTGGGCCTCGACCCGCGCAACCAGAAGGCGGCCCGGTTCTACGAGAAGCTCGGTTTTTCCCGGCACGATGCGTCCGACATGCCGAGGCGATCCTATGTGATGGTCAAGGCGCTGCGCTGAGCGGACTCACCCGCGGAACGTATTGGCGGCGATCGAAGCTAGCTTCATCTCGATCGAAAAGCCCGGCCGGGTGGGTGGCATGTAGGCGGCGTTCTCTATGATGCAGGGATCGAGGAAGTGCTCGTGCAGGTGATCGACATATTCGATGACCCTGCCCTCCTTGCTGCCACTGACCGCCACATAGTCGATCATCGACAGATGCTGGACGTATTCGCAGAGCCCGACGCCGCCCGCGTGAGGCCAGACCGGAAGACCGTACTTGGCGGCCATCAGCAAGACGCTTAGCACCTCGTTGAGGCCGCCGATGCGGCAGGCGTCGATCTGCACGATGTCGATGGCGCCCCGGGTAATGAACTGTTTGAACAGAATGCGGTTCTGGCACATCTCGCCGGTCGCCACCTTGACGGGACGGATCGCCTCGCGGATCGAACGATGCCCCTCGATGTCGTCGGGGCTGGTGGGCTCTTCGATGAAATAGGGGTTGAAGCGCTTCAGCGCCTTGATCCAGTTGATCGCCTGGCCGACTTCCCAGACCTGGTTGGCGTCGATCATCAGCTTGCGGTCGGGGCCCATGATGCGGCGGACGATCTCGAGCCGGCGGATATCATCGTCGAGATCGCGGCCGACCTTCATCTTGATGTGGGAAAAGCCCTGCTGGACGGCCTCGGCCGCGAGGCGCGTCAGCTTCTCATTGGAGTAGCCGAGCCAGCCGGCGGACGTGGTGTAGCAGGCGTAGCCCTCGGCCTCGAGCCTGGCGATGCGTTCGGCCTTGCCGGGTTCGGCCCTGCGGAAGATTTCGAGCGCTTCAGCGGGGGTTATGGCGTCGGTGAGGTAGCGGAAGTCGATGATGGCGACCAGCTGTTCGGGGCTCATGTCGGCGACAAGCCGCCAGACCGGCTTGCCGGCCGCCTTGGCCATCAGGTCCCAGGCGGCGTTGACGACGGCGCCGGTTGCGAGGTGCATGGCGCCCTTGTCCGGTCCGATCCAGCGTAGCTGGCTGTCGCCGGTGACGTGATGCCAGAAGCGGCCGGGGTTTTCGGCGATCCAGTTGAGCTCGAGTCCGACCACCCGCGGCGCCAGCGCGTTGATCGCCGCGCAGACCACTTCGTTGCCCCGACCGATGGTAAAGGTCAGGCCGTGGCCCTGGTGGGGCCCGTCGGTTTCGAGCACCACATAGGCGGCCGAGTAGTCGGGATCGGGGTTCATGGCGTCCGAGCCGTCGAGCGAAGCCGAGGTCGGAAAGCGGAGATCGTGGATGGTGAGGGCTGTTATTCGCATCAGATGATGATCGTGTGGCTGCCGTCGACGGTCATCGCGGCGATGGCGGAAAAGTCCCAGGCGATGCCGAGACCGGTGTGTGGCGACGGTATAGCCTTGCCGTCGCGAATGGTCATCCCCTGCTCGGTGATGGTGTCGAGCTGCGGGATGTATTCGACCCAGCGGGCGTTGGGGACGGCGCAGCAGAGCGCGACGTGAAGCTCCATCAGGAAATGCGGGCAGACGGCGATGTTGAACGCCTCGGCCATGTGCGCGACCTTCAGCCACGGCGTGATGCCGCCGATGCGGCCGACATCGACCTGGACGATCGAGCAGGCATGGCGCTCGAGATATTCGCGGAAGTGCAGCGCCGAATAGAGGCTCTCGCCGACCGCGATGGGGAGCGATGTGTGGGCGCTGAGGCGGACGTGCCCCTCAATGTCGTCGGCGGTCAGCGGCTCCTCGAACCAGCCGAGGTCGAGCGGCTCATAGGCACGGGCGCGGCGAATCGCCTCGTCGACGTTGAACTTCTGGTTGGCGTCGGTGAAGATCTCGAAGCCGTCGCCAACCGCCTCGCGGACGGCACCGATGCGCTTGACGTCCTCGTGGATGGGGCGACCGACCTTAAGCTTGCAGCCGCCGAATCCGTCGGCCTTGGCCTTGATCGCATCGTCGACGAGCGCAGCGGTCTCAAGGTGCAGCCAGCCGCCTTCGGTCGTATAAAGCGGAATTGCACTCTGGGCCCCGCCGGCCAGCAGATGCAAAGGTTGGCCAAGCGCGCGGCATTTGAGGTCCCATAGGGCCGTGTCGATGGCGGCGAGGGCGATCGAGGTGATGGCACCGACGCTGGTAGCGTGCGTCAGAAACAGCAGGTCGCGCCAGATCTTTTCGATCTCGAGCGCTTCGCGCCCAATCAGGGCGGGCGCGAGCGTGCGCTTCAGCAGCTCCATGACCGAAAAGCCACCGGTGCCGATGGTGTAGCTGTAGCCGGTACCGACGACGCCATCGGCATCAGTGATGCGGACGATCGGGGTTTCCTGGCTGACGAAGGACTGGATGGCGTCGACGCGTTTGACCTTGGGGACAAGGTCGACCATCAGCAGTTCGACGCGCACTATCTTGGCCATGATGTCTCCTCAGGGCAAGCGAACCTTGCCACGTTCACTTGCGAAGCGACTTTCCGCTCGCCTTATCGAACACATGCAGCCGGGTGAGGTCGAGCGTGAAGTCCATCGACTCACCGGGCGATACAGGGCGCGGATTGAGCATCTTGCCCTGCACTTCGCGGCCGCCAAGTTCGGAAAACAGGATGGTTTCGGTGCCAAGCGGCTCGGCGATGGTGACCGGCCGCGTCAGATGCACCGACTGCTCGCTTTCGTGCAGCGAATGGCCCTTCGGCGCGAAGCTCTCGGGGCGGAAGCCGACGACGATTTGCTGTCCCTCGGTGACGGCCGCGTCAGCCGGCAGCGGCACTTCGACGCCATCGAGCAGCCTCGCCACCGGCCGGCCGGCAACGGAGGCTACGAGGGCGTCCAGCAGGTTCATCGGCGGCGAGCCGATGAAGCCGGCGACGAAGACGTTAGCGGGTTTCTCGAAGACGTCGGTGGGCGTGCCGACCTGCTCGACATAGCCGTCGCGCATGATGACGATGCGATCGGCCAGCGTCATCGCCTCGACCTGGTCGTGGGTGACGTAGATAACGGTGGTCTTGACGCGCTGGTGCAGCTTCTTGATCTCGACCCGCATCTGGCCGCGCAGTTTTGCGTCGAGGTTGCTGAGCGGCTCGTCGAAGAGGAAGACGTCAGGGTTGCGCACGATCGCGCGGCCCATGGCGACGCGCTGCCGCTGGCCGCCCGACAGGTGCTGCGGCAGGCGGTCCATGTAGGGGCCGAGGCCGAGGATCTCGGCAGCGTCGTTGACCCGGCGCTGGATCTCCATCTCGGGCTCCTTGGCGATCTTGAGCCCGAAGCCGAGATTCTCGCGTACGGTCATGTGCGGGTAGAGCGCATAGGACTGGAACACCATCGAGATGTTGCGCGAGCGCGGCGGCAGCGCATTGACCACGCGCGCGCCGATCTCGATGGTGCCGTCCGAGATTTCCTCGAGTCCGGCGACCATGCGCAGCGTCGTCGACTTGCCGCAGCCGGAAGGTCCGACGAGGACGACGAACTCGTTGTGGGCGACCTCAAGGTCGATGCCGTGCACGACCTCTTCGCGCCCATACCGCTTGACGACCTGTTTGAGGCTCACATTGGCCATCGACTAACCCTTTACTCCGCCGAACGTCAGTCCGGCGATCAGATGCTTCTGCACGATGAAGGTGAGGACCAGCGCCGGAATTATGATGAGCACGGCCATGGCGCTCATCCCTGCCCAATCCACAGTGAACTGCGCGGTGAAATCCATGAGGCCAACCGGCATGGTCTTGCTGGCGGTGGTGCGAGTCAGCTGACTCGCCAGCGCGTACTCGTTCCACGAGGTCAGGAAGGCGAAGATACCGGCTGAGGCGAGACCGGCGCGGGCGAGGGGGAACTCGACCTTCCAGAAGGCCTGCCAGCGGGTGCAGCCATCGATCTGTGCCGCCTCGTTGAGATCGACCGGGATCTGGCGGAAGAAACCGTCGGTCAGCCAGATGGTGAAGGGGAT
>JANXSI010000023.1 GCA_025352765.1 Devosia sp.
ATGCGCCCGTGGTGCACTCGACCGTGTCGCGGCTGGTGATTGACTGCAACCGCGAGTTGCACGTCAACGATCTGATCCCCGAAATCTCCGAATACACCGTGATCCCCGGCAATGCCGCGGTGACCGACCAAGACCGGGCCGAGCGCATCGCCTCCGCCTACCTGCCGTTTCACGCCACGATCGACGCACTGCTCGACGCGCGCGCTGCCGCGGGGCTCGAAACCATTCTCGTGTGCATGCATTCGTTTACCCCCGTCTACAAGGGCGCCGCACGGCCCTGGCCGATCGGCCTGATCCCGCCCTATGGCGAGGCCTACACCGCGGCGCTGCGCGACGCGCTGGCCGCCGACGCGCCCGATCTCAACATCGGCTGGAATGAGCCCTACTCGGCGCTCAAGGGCGTCACCCAGACCCTCGAACGGCACGGCGACGGGCGCGGACTCAGCGCGACCATGATCGAAATCCGGCACGACGAAATTCTCGAACCAAATGGCGTTGCCCTGTGGGCAGACCGGCTGGCCCGATGCCTCAGCTCAGCGCGGGTCGCGCTCGGCGGGGCACCGGCACATCTCTCCTCACCGCTTCGCGGGGCAATACGGTTGGACGGAAGGGACTAACAATGACAGCTGAACATCACGAGGACAAAAAGCTCCTCCACTCCATGGGCTATGCCCAGGAGCTTGCGCGGCGAATGAGCGGGTTCTCGAACTTCGCCATCTCGTTTTCGATCATCTGCATCCTGTCGGGCGGCATCAACTCGTTCGCGCAGGCGACCGGCTCCATCGGCGGCGCCGGTGCCGGCATCGGCTGGATCGCCGGCTGTATCGTTTCGGGCTTTTTCGCCATCTGCATGGCGCAGATCGCCTCGGCCTATCCGACGGCGGGCGGCCTCTACCACTGGGGGTCGATCCTGGGCAACCGCTTCGTCGGCTGGACCACGGCCTGGCTGAACCTCCTCGGTCTCATCACCGTGATGGGCGCCATCAACATCGGAACGGCGTTCTTCTTTCAGGGCACCTTCGGCTCGATGATCGGCATGACCACCGATCCGATCCAGATCGTGCTGTTCGTCGTCGTAATCACTGCCATCCAGGCGATCATCAATCATCTCGGCATCAAGCTCACGGCCCTTCTCACCGACTGGTCGGGCTATCTGATCCTTGCCACCACTGTGGTGCTCGTGGTTGCGCTGCTGGCTCTCGCGCCGTCGCATGACTGGAGCCGGTTGTGGACTTTTGCCAACAACTCCGGCGACGTTGGCGGCAACGTCTTCCCGCAGAGCGACAACATGCTCTATCTGTTCTCGCTCTGCCTGCTACTGCCTATCTACACCATCACCGGCTACGACGCCTCGGCGCATACCTCCGAGGAGACCCAGAACGCCGCCATGTCGGTGCCCAAGGGCATCATCAACTCGGTGATCATCTCCTCGCTCGCCGGCTGGGTCATGGTCAGCGCCATCATGATCGCCATCCCTGACCTCGCCGTCGGCGTCAAGCAGGGCTGGGGCGTGTTCTATGCCACCATGACGGCCGTGCTGCCGGGCTGGCTGGTGACGCTGATCTACCTCGGCATCCTGATCGCCCAATTCATCTGCGGCCTCGCCACGGTGACCTCGACGTCGCGCATGCTGTTCGCGTTCACGCGCGACGGCGGCCTGCCGTTCGTCTCCAAGTCGGTGTCGTCGGTCAGCGTCCGCTTCCGCACGCCGGTCGTCGCCATCTGGACCGGCGCCATCCTCGAGATGCTGTTCGTCTGGCTGGCGCAGACCCAGTCGGTTGGCGGCACCAACATCTATACGCTCACCGTCAATGCCACGCTGATCTTCCTGTTCCTCAGCTTCACCGTGCCGATCGTCGCCGGCTTCTTTGCCATCGGTACGGCCAAGTGGCCCAAGATGGGGCCGTGGAACATTGGCACCGGCCTCTACAAGCTGTTCGCCGTGCTTTCGGTGCTCGGGATGATCCTGATCATCTTCATCGCCATCCAGCCGCCGAACGGCCAGGTGCTGTGGATCACGCTGGCCTTCCTGGTGATCGCTGCGATCATCTGGTTCGCCTTCGAGAACCGCCGCTTCAAGGGGCCGCCGGTCGGCGACGTGATCAAGCAGAAGCAGGCTGAGATCGCCGCCACCGAAGCCAAGTTCGGCGAGGCCTAGTCAACATCCGAAACTTCAGGGGGCCGCGGCGATCCCGCGGCCCCTTTCCATTCCAAAAAGACGTCTCAGGGAGATTTCGTCATGGCCGCCTATTCGCTCGCCCAGCTCAAAGCCGATGTCGCCGCCGGTACCATCGATACCGTGCTTGCGGCCTTCCCCGACATGCAGGGGCGGCTCATCGGCAAGCGCTTCCAGGCAGAATTCTTCCTCGAGGGTGCCATCGACGAGACGCATGGCTGCGACTACCTGCTCGCCAACGACATCGACATGGAACCGGTCCCCGGCTACGAGGCCGCCAACTGGGGGAAGGGCTATGGCGATTTCGTCATGAAGCCCGACCTCGCAACGCTGATGAAGTGCACCTGGCTCGAGGGCACGGCGCTGATCCTCTGCGACCTCGTCGACCACCACCATCACCAGCCCATTCCGCACGCCCCGCGCTCGATCCTGAAGGCCCAGCTGGCGCGGCTCGAAAAGCTCGGCCTCACCGCCAATTTCGCCTCTGAACTGGAGTTCTACCTGTTCGATGAGACCTTCCGCTCGGCCTTCGACAAGGGCTACCGGAACATGACCACCGCCGGCTACTACATCGAGGACTACCATATCTTCCAGACCACCAAGGAAGAGGGCGTGATGCGGGCGCTGCGCAAGCAGCTGACCGCCTCGGGCATTCCGGTCGAGAATTCGAAGGGCGAATGGGGCCCCGGCCAGGAAGAGATCAACGTCAAATACGCCGACGCCCTGACCATGGCCGACCGCCATGTGGTGATCAAGAACGCCACCAAGGAGATCGCCCACCTCCAGGGCAAGGCCGTGACCTTCATGGCCAAATGGGATTTCGGCCTTGCCGGCTCGTCGAGCCACATCCACATGTCGCTCGCCAAGGGCGGCAAGAACGTCTTCATCGACGCCAAGGACCCCCTCGGCATGAGCCCGATGATGAAGCACTACATGGCGGGGCTTCTGACCTACGCCGGCGACATCACCTATTTCCTCGCCCCCTACATCAACTCCTACAAGCGCTTCCAAGCCGGCACCTTCGCGCCGACCAAGGCGATCTGGTCGTCCGACAACCGCACTGCGGGCTTCCGGCTCTGCGGCGAAAACACCAGGGGCGTCCGCGTCGAGTGCCGGATCGGCGGCGCCGACCTCAACCCCTACCTCGCCTATGCGGCACTGATCGCGGCGGGCCTCAAGGGCATCGAGGACAAGCTCGAGCTCGAGCCGATGTTCACCGGCGACGCCTACACCGGCACCAAGCTGCGCGAAGTGCACAAGACCCTCCGCGACGCCATTGCGGCCCTCAAGGCCTCCAAGATGCTGCTCGCCGCCTT
>JANXSI010000038.1 GCA_025352765.1 Devosia sp.
CCCGGGGCCGGCATCGAGCCCAGTGCGCCGGCATTCTGCGTGCGGCCGGGAAACAGATGGCCGTCGAGCACGAGGCCGCCGCCGATGAAAGAGCCGACGAAGATGTAGAGGTAGTCGACGTAGTCGCCGCCGATGCCGAACATCAGTTCGGCGGCGCAGGCGGCAGTGATGTCATTGGCAAAATACACCGGCCAGGGGCAGATCTCGGCCATCATGGCGCGCATGTCGATGTCGCGCCAGGCGTCGATCTCGTCGCGCGGCGCGCCGATCTCCTCGTGCCAGGTCCACATCTCGTATGGGGCGGCGATGCCGAGTCCTGCGATGCGCTTGGCCAGTCGCTCGGGCACGCCCATCAGCAACTCCTGGATCCCTTCCTGCGCAAAGCGGCGAATGCCGTCGGGCGTGGGATAGCGGTACGTCTTGTGCAGGAGTTTCAGAATCTCGCCGGTGAAGTTGATCAGATACAGATCGACGCTGCGGCGGCCGATTTTGAGACCGCACGCCAGCGCTCCCTCGGGGTTGAGCGAGTAGGGGACCAGCGGCTGGCCAACCTTGCCGCGCTGTGGCGTGCCGCGGGTCAACAGACCGTCCACGGTCAACTGGTTCATGATGATGGAAATGGTCTGAGGCGAGAGCCCCGTCATGCGGGCCGCATCGGCCTTGGGCAATTCGCCGTGCCGGCGGATCAGCGACAGAACTAGGCGCTCATTGTAGAGCCGCACGCCAATCTGGTTGGTGCCGCGGCTCGCCGCGCGTGGTTTCAAGCCCGGCCGCTTGCTGTCGTTGGCAGGTGCCACCTCCCGTTCCCCTTCTACGAGTGTCGCTGCAAAACGCTTCAATTACAGGGTCTTGATGCCCTTTCGAAGCGATTGTTGCAATCGATTACACAAGACTTTTCTGCGACCGCGAGGTGGAGACTCCAGCAGCGACGCCACCCTGTCAATTAATAAATCATCTGGATTAACTTATTGACAGACACCTGGCTTTGCGCTGTATGGGCGCCGACGCATCGGGAGGAGTGTCGAAAACACCCCCCAACTGCGCAGTCCGCGGGGCGGCAGAGCCATGCCTGCGGAGCAAACCAAACGGGAGGAGTTCCACGTGACCAATCTGAAGAAGACTCTGATTCTTGGCGTCGCCGCGTTCGGCCTGATGTCGGCGCCGGTGATGGCGGCGGACCTCGCCTGCCTGATCACCAAGAACAACACCAATCCGTTCTTCGTGAAGATGAAGGAAGGCGCCGAAGCCGCCGCCAAGACCGCCGGCCTCGACTTCCAGGCCTATGCCGGTATCACCGACGGCGATGCCGCGCCGCAGATCACCGCGATCGAAAACTGCGTCGCCGCCGGCGCCAAGGGTATCTTGATCACCCCGTCCAACGACTCGGTCGGTCCGGCCCTCAAGGATGCCCGCGCCGCCGGCATTCTGGTGATCGCGCTCGACACGCCGCTGGCCGACAAGGACGCGCAGGACATCACCTTTGCGACCGACAACTTCCAGGCCGGCCTGCTGATCGGCCAGTGGGCTAAGGCCAAGCTTGGCGACGCTGCCAAGGATGCCAAGATCGGCATGCTCGACATCAACAAGGACAACATCTCGGTCGACGTGCAGCGTGACACCGGCTTCCTCAAGGGCTTCGGCATCGAAGTGCCGGATCTCAAGGTGCTGGGTTCCGAGACCGATCCGCGCGTCATCGGCCACGAGACCAGCAACGCCAACCCCGAAGGCGGCGTGACCTCGGTCGAGAACCTGCTCGCCAAGAACCCCGACATGAACGTCGTCTACACGATCAACGAACCCGCCGCCGAAGGCGCGTTCCAGGCCCTCAAGAAGGCCGGCAAGGAAAAGGGCGTGCTGATCGTTTCCGTCGACGGCGGCTGCCCGGGCGTGGCCAGCGTCAAGTCGGGCGTGATCGGGGCGACCTCGCAGCAGTATCCGCTGCTGATGGCCTCCAAGGGCATCGAGGCGATCGTCGCCTTCGCCAAGGACGGCACCAAGCCGGCCGTCAGCGAAGGCCTGTCGTTCTTCAACACCGGCGTCAACCTCGTGACCGACCAGCCGGCCGAAGGCGTGCCGTCGATCGACACCACCAAGGGCACCGAGCTCTGCTGGGGCTAACAGGACTTCGACGTCCAACTTGACCACGCGAAGGGCGGCGCTACTGTCGCCCTTCGTGCATCCGGCCAGAGCGCATAAGCGCCGGCCGATCTCGGGGGGAGCGCATTGATGAGCAATTCCGACGCACCGACCAAGACGATCTCGGACTTCGAGGCCAAACTGGCCGAAGCCGACAAGTCGGTCGCCAGCTTCGAGCGCGACGACAAGAGCGTGCTTGCGATCGCGCGTTCGTTCCTCAGAAACAACCCCACCACCATTCCGACGCTGGTGCTGATCATCAGCGTGATCGTGTTCGGCATCATCGCGCCGCGCTTTCTCGGACCGGGTGCCCTCTCGACGGTGCTGCAGCAGGTGACCGTGACGGGTCTCGTTGCCATCGCTCAGACGCTGATCATCCTGACGGCCGGCATCGACCTCTCGGTCGGGGCGATCCTAGTCGTCGTGTCGCTGATCATGGGCAACCTCGCGGTCAACCTGGGCGTTCCGTGGCCAATCGCGATTGCCGTCGGTATCTTCTTCGGCGCCCTGATGGGCTGGTTGAACGGCGTTCTGGTCGCCATCATCAAGCTGCCGCCGTTCATCGTGACGCTGGGCACGCTGTCGATCTTTTCGGCGCTGAAGCTGTGGTACTCGCACTCGGAATCGATCCGTAACGTCGATATCGAGGCCAAGGCGCCCGAACTGCTCTGGTTCGGCGAGGCCTTCCGGCTGTGGGGCGCCAAGCTCACCTATGGCAGCATCTCGCTGGTCGTGGTGGCGGCCATCGTCTGGTACATTCTCAATCGCACCGCCTGGGGCCGGCATGTCCACGCAATCGGC
>JANXSI010000060.1 GCA_025352765.1 Devosia sp.
GCAGCCGAGGGCCTCGGCCCGCACGTCGGGCCAGTGCCCGTCGCCGTAGCGGATGGCGCAGTCGATGTCGGTGCGGGCGAGGTCGACGAGCCGGCCGGTCGAGATCATGCGCAGTTCGATCTCGGGGTGCGCGGCGGAAAAGTGCGGCAGGCGATGCACCAGCCAGCGCGAGGCGAACACGCTGCCCATGGTCACCGACAGCACGTGATCGTCGCTGCGGGCCAGCGCCTGCGTCGCCTCGAGGAGGGTAGTGAAGCCACCGAACAGCAGCGGGCGGACGGCCTCGAGCTGCGGCGTCGGCCGCAGGCCCTGCGGTGTCCGCTCGAACAGCTCGACCCCAAGCCGTGCTTCGGCCCGGCGGATGTGCTGGCTCACGGCCCCGAGCGTCACCCCGAGTTCGTCCGCTGCCGGCTTCAGCGCGCCGGTGCGCAGCACGATCTCGATGGCGCGCAGCGCGTTGAGCGGAATGGGGAAGCGATCCATGGAGATAATCTATAGAACTGCCCAGAACTTGTCCATTGGCGACCTACGCTTACGGGCGCATCTCTTGTCGTGGAAGGAGAATGCCATGCACATTCTATCACGTCTGCTGCGCCGCCTGCGGGTCTGGCTCGAGGCCATCGACGCGCCCGTCGAGACCACACCGACACTGCTCTGCTGGTCGGATTTGCCACCGCATCATCCGCCCGGCGAGTGAGCCGCCGTTCACAGGGGGTTCATCGTCCCCGCGCCATAAGCCGCCTCCAACGAAAGGAGACCATCATGAAGATCATCCAGATCTTTGCGCGGAAGACCCCGCGCACCCGCCGGAACCGTCCGGTGCACACGCTCGACCTGATGACCGACTGGACCGCCCGCGACTGGGCCGACCTGCCGGTGCATCACCCGCGCCAGGACTGACGCGACCCTGTCCTGCTACTGGCAGAGCCGCGAAACGCAGCTCTTGCCGTGGCAGGCGAGGTCGACATGCATGTTGTCCTGGTGCTCGGCGTCGGCATCGGGCCCGAGCACCGTCATGAAATGCGCGCACGCCGAGTCGTGCGCGAAATGCAAAATCTCGCTGCCCTGTTCGGGCGTCCCCTTGTAGCCCGGTGCGATGCTGATCGTCCGGCCATCGGCGAGATCGAACCCCATCACATCGAGCGCATCGGCAAAGCCGTGAAAGCTCAGATTGCCGGTCGCGGCGTGGTTGACGTTGCGGCACTGGTACGAGGTGCTGAGGTTGATGGTCTTGATCTCGGTCTTGTCGTGCGCCTTGAGGTAGCTGTCGACCTCGGCGATCCAGGCGGGGAAGGCCGTCGCCATGCCGCAATCGGTGATCACCGCGGCATTGAGCGGAATCGACCGCCCATTGGCGGTCACCGCCTCGATCGAGAGTGGCGACTGGATGCCGCACTGGCCCTCGTGGATGGGCGGCAGCGATTTGCCGGTGACGTCGCCGTTCATGACGGCCGGGCAGGCGACCTGATAATCGCGCGGCGGCGGCGGGGGCGGTGCCGGCTCGGCGGACGAGCTGGAAGGCTCCGCTGAACTCGACGGCTCGGCCGAACTGGGGGCGCTCGACGCTGGCGCCTCCGATGAACTCTCCGACGAGGACGGTTCGGACGACGCGGCGCTGGCGTCCGGGCGGTCGCGCGGCAGCGGCACGGCGTCGCTTGCCGGTTCCGAGGCGCTCGGCTCCGCAGCCCTGGACGACGGCACGGGTGCCGGCTCGGGCGCGCTCGAACTGGCGTCGAGTTCGCTCGGTCGATCATGCGGCAGCGGAACCGACGACGACGCGGCGGCGATGCTCACGGCGGGCGGCGTGTGGGCGTGCGGGGCCGTGGCCGGCGCGTGGCTCGGGCCGGAAATGGCGATCATCAGGGCCGCGAGGAACTGTTGCATGAGGGCGCAACGCCCGCCCCGTGGCCGAGGTTGCCTCGGGCGCCACGCCGAAGTGATCGGCCGGTGCTTTGCCGCGCGCCGGAGGCACTGCTATTGAGCGTCAAACGCCCGCAAACCGGGTTGGAGGACCA
>JANXSI010000096.1 GCA_025352765.1 Devosia sp.
GCCGGGGACAAGAAGGTCGAACGCTTCGGCTGGACTTTTGCCCCGGGCGACAAGGTCATGCAGATCGAGAACGACTACGACAAGGAAGTGTACAACGGCGACATCGGCTACATCGACGCCATTGACCTCGACACCGGTGGACTGACCGCCAGCTACGATGGCCGGTCGGTCAGTTATATGTTCGGGGAACTCGACACGCTGGTCCCGGCCTACGCGGCCACCATCCATAAGTCGCAGGGGTCGGAGTACCCCGCCGTGGTGATCCCGGTGATGACCCAGCACTACACCATGCTGCAGCGCAACCTGCTCTATACCGGCGTCACCCGCGGCAAGAAGCTGGTGGTACTGGTCGGCCAGAAGAAGGCCGTCGCCATCGCCGTCAAGAACGCCGCCGGCGGCCGCCGCTGGAGCAAGCTCGACGAGTGGTTGCAGGCGCCGGCTGGTTGACAGCCGGGAGGTCGTGGACCGATGAACTCGAGACGCAAGCACCGGACCTGCCCATGGCTGCAATGACCACGCTCAATGCGACGAATCTGGAGGCGCTTGGCGCCGAGCGCCTGGCGGCCCTGCTGATCGAAATCAGTGACGGCAATGCCTTGGCCAAGCGGCGCCTTCGCCTTGAACTTACCGGCGCCCATAACCCGGCGGCGGTTGGGAGGGAAGTCCGCAAGCGCCTCACCGCCATTGGCCGCTCGCAATCCTATATCGACTGGCAGAAGCGCAAGACGCTCGTCACTGATCTCGAGTCCCAGCGCCGCGCCATCGTCGACCAGGTCGCAAGAGCCGATGCTGTCGATGCACTTGACCTCATGTGGCGCTTCATGGCCCTGGCGGGTTCCGTCTTTGAGCGATGCGACGATAGCAGCGGTGCCGCAATGGCGGTATTCCGCGCTGCCTGCGCCGATCTCGGGATGGTCGCAGGCTTTGCCAAGTCCTCACCTGGGGAACTGGCGGGTCAGGTCTGCCGTGCCCTGCAGGAGAACGACTACGGCCAGTATGACGAACTGATCTCCGTGATGGCGCCGGTGCTCGGATCCGTCGGCCTTGATCATCTTAGGCAGCTTCTGGTTGATCTGCCAAGGTCGGCGCCGCCGGCGGCTGTCGACCGCGAACGCCACGAGATCGGCCGAGGGTCATCGGGCGGTCCGATCTACACTGACGAGTATGAAGCGCGTCGGCATGAATCAACGGTCAGGCTGGCCCTCACCCAGATCGCAGACGTCCAAGGCGACGTCGATGCCTTCATTGTCCAGCAAAGCCAAAAGGCGAGAGGAATGCCGGCGGTCGCTGCCGGGATCGCCCGGCGTCTGCTTGCCGCCGGCCGCACCGAGGAGGCCTGGCTGGCCATCAACGCCATCGAGGAGCGGCGCCCCGGCTGGATCCCGCGCGACTGGGAGGAGGTCAGGCTCGATATCCTCGGGGCGCTGGGACGCAGGCAGGAAGCGCAAACCTTCCGATGGGCGTGCTTCGAGCAGTCCCTCGA
Organism: Devosia sp.; assembly: GCA_025352765.1. GTDB lineage: Bacteria > Pseudomonadota > Alphaproteobacteria > Rhizobiales > Devosiaceae > Devosia_A. Next base: position 1,484 of record JANXSI010000096.1, read on the forward strand.
CGAGCGCCATTTGCGTGACTACCTGAAACGATTGCCGGATTTCGAGGATTTCGAGGCAGAACAGCGAGCGCTGTCATTTGCGGTCGCCCACCCCAGCGTCCATCATGCCCTGGATTTCCTGGTCAACTGGCCGGCTTTGGATCGCGCGGCCCACCTCGTCCTCAGCCGCGCAGCCGAGCTGAACGGCGATCACTACGAGATCCTCGCTCCCGCCGCTGAAGCGCTGGATCAAAGCTATCCGCTTGCCGCGAGCATCCTCAGACGGGCGATGATCGACTTTGCCCTCGAGAACCAGAGAACAAAGCGATATCCCCACGCAGCCGCTCATCTGATGCAGTGCGGACGACTTGCCGTGTCCATCGTCGACTTTGGAACCTTCGAGGCGCACGACGCATACCTGGCTCGGCTCGAAGCCCACCACGGGCGAAAGACCTTCTTCTGGAGCCTGACGCTATGAACACTGCGACATTGGCCGACCCGACCGCCGAAGCCGCGGCCTCAACGGGCATTAACTGCCGATAGACCGGGGTCAAGTGAAGTACGATCGTACGATCTCTAGTCGTACGCTGAAATGCTAAGGGGCACCCGGCCGATCTGCCGGCGTCACCGCCGCGACGACCTCGAAGCTCGCGCGCGATTTATGCCGACCCTGAGTAGATGAAGCCGTTGGCCGGCCTGTTCACGGCACGGCCCGCCACTTCCGTCTGGACGAGACCCGGGTGTCAATGGGTCGAGTGGTGATTGCGTAGCTACTCGACTATCCCCCAAAGGCCCTCGACACTTTAGCGGTCTACTACGTGCGGGTGGTTGCGCACGCCTCGCCATAGCGCGGAACCATCGCAGCCGGGGTAAAGCGCAGCCGGGGTAAAGCGCACAACTGTCAAGACGCGTCGCGGCTTGGACCGCACCCCACGTTAGGTTCAGGCTCTCCGGCGACGCGATTTGGCGAAGGTGTCGAAGGCGACGGCGAGGACGATGATGACGCCGATGATGATCTGCTGGATGTAGCTCGAGACATTGAGGATCACGAGCCCGTTGAGAAGCACACCGATCAGCAGCGAACCGATCACCGTGCCGAAGATGGTCCCGACGCCGCCGAAC
>JANXSI010000129.1 GCA_025352765.1 Devosia sp.
TGGCGCGGCGGCTCTACTACACGACGTCGTACCTGGTCGATCTGCAGCAGCAGGCAGCCGGTCGGCGCGAAGATCTCGACCTCGTCGACAAGATCCTGTCGCAGCTGGTGCAGTCGCCGGAAACCGGCAAGACCAAGAAGAAGTAGCCGGGGGGCCCTACGCCAGTCCCTGCGCGCGCACAGCGACGTAGATGATTGCAGCGTAGGTGAACTGGTGGGCCAGTTGGTCCACGCCGTGCAGGGCCCAGAAGCGGCTTGGCGCGGTGTTCACATGCACGCCGCGCGAATAGGCGATCTTGGAGTAGTCTAGGGCGTAGTGGATGACGAGCTCTGCGGCGAAGAGGCCTGCCGCGATCGCCCAGGGCGTGCCGAAGGCCAGCAGCAGCAGCAAGGAAAGCCCCGCGTGGATTCCTGCGTGGGCATAGCCGCCGGGCAGGCGGAAATCACCCTTGCCGGCGAGGATCCAGCCCGGCTGGAGCAGATAATCGGCAACGAAGTGCTTGAGTTCGAGCCCGACCAGCAGCCCAAAAAATACCGTCGTCATCACTGCCCTCCGGCCCCCCGGCCGAAGCCAGGCCGTCGACGACGCCCTGGAAGCCACCCTAGGTATCCAACTTGCCGCAATGCGAATGCCCGTGCAAGCGCCGAAGATTCGTCGCAATGTGCGGCACAGTGTCAGTATTCAGGGTCGGTTCAGGTGAGAGATGCCAATGCGCACCTCCCGCGACCTTGGTATTGGGGGTAACGCAATGCGTAAACTGTTGGCAGCAATCCTGTCCGTGGCTCTCGTGGTGGCAGCATCCGGCCTCGCCCACGCGGCGGCAGCCGGCAGCGCCAAAGGCGTCAAGCCCGATGCCAGCGCCGATCGGGCCGGTGCGGTCCAAACGCTTGTGGTCGGCTCGGACGTGTTCATCGGCGATCTGGTCAAGACAGGCCCCAAGGGGCAGGTGCAGATCCTGTTTGCCGACAACACCAAGCTGGTCGTCGGGCCGAAATCCTCGCTCAAGATCGAGGACTATTTGATCCGCAACGACGGATCTGCCGGCAAGCTCGCGGTCGACATGCTGGGCGGCGCCTTCCGCTTTTCGACCGGCGATGCTGCCAAGACCCGCTACAGGATCGATACGCCGACCGGCACCATCGGGGTGCGCGGCACCCAGTTCGACGTCTTCGTCGAGCCGGTAACCGGCATCACCTGGATCCTCCACTATCGCGGCATCGTCACCTTCTGCACCACCGCCGGGGTCTGCAAGGAGCTCAAGGACGCCTGCACGCTCGGCCAGATCACCACCGATACGCAGGTGATAGGCGCCACGGCCAAGATCACCGGCGAGGAACGTCGTACACTGCAGAGCCAGTTCCTCTATGCGATGAACCAGTCGCCGCTGCTGCGCGAGTTCTGGTTCCAGACGGCCTTCGACTGTCTGCGCAAGAGCCCCGAGGTTCCGCCCCCCGAGAACCACGGCTTTGACAACACGCCGCCGCTGAGGGGAAAAGACTGACGCGGCGCTAGAACGGCGCTCGCCAAGCTGCGCGTCCTGCGCTAGCCTTAGCGCATGATTGCCCGCAGGCTTTGGCCGACCATGCTGGGGCTGGCGCTGGTGGTGGCGCTGGCCGTGCTGCGGCTTGCCGATCCGCTGCCAGTCTCGACGATCCGCAACATGGGGTTCGATCTCGAGCAGCGATTGTCGCCGCGTCCGGCCGATGACAGCCCGGTGCGGGTGGTCGATATCGACGAGGTGGCGCTTGCCAAGATGGGGCAGTGGCCGTGGCCGCGCACCGTCATGGCAACGCTCACCAATCGGCTGACCGAACTGGGCGCCGCCGCGATCGGCTTCGACGTGCTGTTTCCTGAGGCCGACCGGCTGTCGGCCCGCAACGACCAGGCCTTCGCGACGGCGCTCAGCCAATCCAACAGCGTGCTAGGCTTTTCCCTGTCCAAGAGCGCAGCGCCGCTGTCGCTCGACCCCAAGGGGGGCGTTGCCGTCTCGGGCAGCGATCCGACGCCGTATCTGCCGCCGCTGCCCGGGGCCGTCGCCCCCATCGCCCTCCTCGCCAATGCCGCGGCGGGCCTCGGCAGTCTCAGCCTCGACAGCGCCGACGCCGCCGGCACGGTGCGGCAGATCCCGCTCTTGTGGAGCAACGGGTCGGCCATCTACCCGACGCTCTCGGTCGAATCGCTCCGCCTGGCGCTCGGCGTCGGCACCATCGTGGCGCTCGGCGACACGACGGGCGAGGGCACGCTCGAGGGTCTGCGCATCGGCGACCTCACGGTGCCCACCACCGCCAATGGCGACATCGTGCTCTACGACCGCGTGCCCGACCCCCGGCAGACAATTTCCGCTGCTCTCGTGCTGGGCGACCAATACCTCAGCCTTGCCGACCAGATCTCGGGCCGGATCGTCCTGATCGGTACCTCGGCCAGCGGGCTGCTCGACATCCATTCGACGCCGCTCTCGGGCAATGTCGCCGGCGTTCTGATCCACGCCGCGGTCATCGACCAGATCGTCGCACAGAAGTTTCTGAGCCGCGCCGACTGGGTGCAGGGAGTCGAGATCCTGAGCTTTGCGCTCGGCGGGATGCTGCTGGTGCTGGTGGTGCTGCGGCTCGGCCCCACAGCGGGCCTGCTGGTGGCAACGCTGCTGATTGCCAGCATGGTCGGCGGCGCCTATGTGGCCTTCGTCAACAAGGGCTGGCTGATCGACGCCACCTTCCCCGCAGT
>JANXSI010000138.1 GCA_025352765.1 Devosia sp.
TCGAGCTTCAGCACCGGCAGCGGGCATTTGAGCCCGCGCGCGTCGAGCACCTCAGCCAAGGATCAGCACCCAGTAGACACCATAGGGCGAGGCGCTGTCATAGACCGCCGCGACGCCCGCCCTGGTGGCCGTCTTGTCGCCGAGCGCTGCCGCATCGGTCGGCGAGTTGCGCCAGCCGGAGAAGGTTTCGGCAAAGCTGAAATAGCCGGCCGAATAGCGGATCAGCACGGCATTGGGCGGCTTGGCCGCCTGCTTGCCGGTCTTGGCGTACTGGGCGGCGAGCGCCTGGGCATTGGCGTCGAGCGTCGGGTCCTCGGCCAGCTGGCCGGCGCCGGTCGAGCTGCGGTAGTTATTGATGATGCCGATTGCTTCGCCACGGTTGAGCTGGACGCCGGGCATGTCCATGCGCTGCGACAGGCCCGCCGAGAGCTGTCCGCCGCCGCCCATCGAGCAACCCGCAATCGCCAGAACTGCAAACGAGACGGCACTCAGGCGGGCGAAAGCGGAAATCATCGGTGGGGCAACCTTTTTGGTGATGGCGGAAGGGGTGGTGACCCCGACGCGATTCGAACGCGTGGCCTCAGGATTAGGAATCCTGCGCTCTATCCTGCTGAGCTACGGGGTCGGCGCGGCGGAACTTAGACGAAGCCGGTAAAAGAACCAAGCACCTGCGTAAGTCGTCCTAAAGCGCGATCAGCCCCTCGCGCAGGATGATCGACACCGCGTCGGCGCGGTTGCGGGCGCCGAGCTTGTCGAGGATGGCGGTGACGTGGAATTTCGCCGTGTGGACCGAGATTCCCAGCGCCCGGGCGATCAGCTTGTTGGAGGCGCCCTCGAGCAAGAGCCCGCCAACCTGCTGTTCGCGCGGACTGAGCCGCGGGCGCGGGCCGGGGACCCACGGGCCGGGCTCATGCGTCCGTTCGACCGTGTAGCCGGCCCCCAGAAGCAGCGCCGCCGCAAGGATCAGTGCCGGATCGCGGGTTTGCACCGCGTTGTGGCCATCGGCGACAGGGCCGACGCGCAGCGTCTTGCCACGCGGGGGCGCGGCCGGTTCGTGGTCGGCAATCGTCACCGCGGCGTCGTCGCCGAGCCGCAACAAGGCCTGCTCGTCAAGCGCCTGTCGCAAGGCGAATTCGAGGTCGGCGTCGGTGATGGCGAGGCGCACCGGCAGCATCGTGCGGCCCCGCCGTTCCGCCGCCTCAGCGGCGCGGGCGCTCGCCAAGAACGATGTCGAAGGCGCTGACGTTGCCGCCACGGCTTACTCCCAGTTTGACCGATCGGCCGACGCTGCTGCCGGCGATCCGCGCGGCGATGCCACCCACCGTCAGGGCAGCTTCGCCATCCCATGTGGTGATGATGTCGCCGACCAGCAATCCGGCCGCCGTCGCGGGGCTCGCGGGCTCGACGCTGAGCACCACGGCGCCCTGTCCCTCGGCCAGCGGGTGGAGCGCGACGCCCAGCCAGGGGCGCGGCACGTAGCCTTTTTCGCCGAGCGTTGTGATCGAGCGGGCCATTGAACTCGCCGGGATGACGATCGCCCGGCCGCCTGCTGCCGTCACCGCCATGCCGATCAGCGATCCGTCGGGCGCCACCACCGCGCCGCCCTCGGCCATCCGGCTCAGGCGCTGGTCGAGGGTGATGCGTGCATCAATCTTGCCGCCGCGGCGGCTCTGCCATTCGGGCCCGACCGAAACGATCGAGGCGAGGCGGGCGATCAGCGAGGTCTCCGAGCGCCCGGCGACGAGGGCGAAGGCGCCGGGACGGGGCAGCGTGGCCTGTGGCCAGTCGGCGAAGCTGCTGGTCTCGAGGTCGAGCAGCGCGACGTCGGTGGTCGGATCGCGGCCGGCGATCCTGGCGGTCACGGCCCGTCCGTCAGGGAGGACGGCTTCGACCTCTTCTTCTCCCGCGAGCGTCTCCTCGGCCATCACCGCAAGCCCGGTGCGCCAGATGAAGCCGCTCGACTGGCCGCCCTCGGGGTGGCGCACGGCGATGACGCGGGCGCCCGTGGTTTCGGCCAGCGCGGTGACGGAATCGGAGAGATCGGCGAGGATGGACATGATGAACCCGGGGTCTGTTGTGTTGCCCGGGAAGCTGCGCCTTGCCGGACGGCCCCGCCAGCCGCCCGGATGGGCAGGTTGGCAGGGCGCGTTTGGCCGTTCGGGGACGGAGACGATGCT
>JANXSI010000146.1 GCA_025352765.1 Devosia sp.
GTGCGCATGGGCGAGACCGTCGGGCTTTCGCTCAGCGCGCCGCGCCTCTCCCTGTTCGACAAGGCGACCGGCCAGGCGATCGAAACGGCACTCTATCAGGGGGTGCTCCATGGCTGACGTCATCCTCGACAATGTCTCAAAGCACTTCGGCGATCACGTCGCCGTCCGCGACCTGAGCCTCACCATCAAGCAGGGCGAGTTCATCGTGCTGCTCGGCCCGACTGGCGCCGGCAAGACCACCACCTTGCGGCTGATCGCGGGACTCGAGCGTCCGGACGCCGGCAACATCAGCATCGGCGGCATCGACGCCACCAAGCTGCCACCGGCGGCGCGCGATGTGAGCTTCGTGTTCCAGCAATACTCGCTCTATCCGCACCTCAGCGTGCGCGAGAACCTGGCTTTCCCTCTGAAGTCTCCGGGCCGCAACCTGCCCAAGGACGAGATTGACCGCCGGGTCGAGGCCACGGCGCACCTGGTGCGCATTCACCACAAGCTCGACAATCGCGCGACGAAGCTGTCGGGCGGCGAGATGCAGCGCGTTGCCATCGGCCGCGCCCTGGTGCGGCAGCCGGCAATTTACCTGATGGACGAGCCGCTGTCCTCGCTCGACGCGAAGCTGCGTGCCGACATGCGGCTCGAGCTCAAGCGCATCCAGCAGGATCTCGGCGCCACCGTGCTTTACGTCACGCACGACCAGATCGAGGCGATGACCATGGCCGATCGCATCGGCATCCTCGCCCACGGCCGGCTGGTTCAGATCGGCACGCCGCGCGACATCTACACACGGCCCGTCAACGTGCATGTCGCCGCCCGGCTCGGCCAGCCGGCGATCAACCTGCTGCCACGGGGCCTGCTCCCCGATGCGGGGCTTCCCGACGCCGCGGCGACCATCGGTGCGCGCACCGAGCACCTCCGCATCGAGAAGTCGGCTAACGGCGCCGCTGACGGGGCGGTTGACTGGATCGAGCACCTCGGCGATCAAGACCACCTGCACGTCCGCGTCGGTGATCGAAAGTTGATCACGCTCGCGCCGCACGACACTGAACTGGCCGCCGGCGACAAGGTGACCATCCGCTACACCAATCCGCTCTGTTTTGACGCAAGCGGTGATCTTCTTGGAAACGCCCCATGACGCCGGACACCGACACGTTTTCGATCAGGACCCTGATCGAGGCCCTCTCGGCGACCGTCACAGCGCACGCCGAGGAGTTGAGCGCCCTCGATTCGGCGATCGGCGACGGCGACCATGGCGTCAATATGAAGCGTGGCTTCGATGCTGTCGCCGCCGATGCCGACGCCATTTCGGCCAAGCCACTGGCGGATGCGCTCAAGGCCATCGGGACAAAGCTGGTGATGACCGTAGGTGGCGCCTCGGGGCCGCTGTACGGCACGCTGTTCCTCGCCCTCGGCAAGGAACTGGCGACAAGTCCCGGCGACTATAGCGGGGCGTTGCGCAAGGCGGTCGACGCGGTCGCGTCGCGCGGCAAATCGGAGATCGGACAAAAGACCATGCTCGACGTGCTCTACCCTGTGGCCGATGCCGTCGGTGCGGCGCAGCCCAAGGCCGCGATCGTCGCTGTGGCGCACGCCGCCGCCGAGGCCACGCGCGACAAGCGGGCGATTCGGGGCCGCGCATCATTCCTTGGGGAGCGCTCGATTGGCCATATCGACCCCGGCGCCCGCTCCAGTGCCTTGCTCGTCGAAGCCGTGGCGGGAGTTCTGCCATGACCAATGTGGGCATTGTCATCGTTTCGCATTCGGCGCTGGTGGCCGAGGGCGCCGCCGACATGGTGCGCCAGATGGTCGGCGACGAAGTGCCGCTCGCCTGGTGCGGCGGCAATCCGGACGGTGGCCTCGGCACGTCGGTGCCGGAGATCCTGAGCGCCATCGAACGAGCCTGGTCGGATCGGGGCGTCGCAATTCTCGTTGATCTCGGCGGCGCCGAGACCAATTCCGAAATGGCCATCGAAATGCTAGAGGGCGATCGCGCCGGCAAGGTTGTGGTGTGCAACGCCCCCGTGGTTGAAGGGGCGGTCATGGCGGCGACGGAGGCCTCGGGAGGAGCCTCGCTCGCCGAAGTGCGCGCCACTGCCGAAGAATTGTCACCGGCCTGACTTGGGGAATCGATTGGCTGAAGCTCGGGTTCTGATCACGCACGATGTGGGCCTCCATGCCCGGCCGTCGGTGAAGCTCACCAAGCTCGCCAAGGGTTTTGGCGCGCGCATCGATCTGGCGTTGACCGAGGCCGGCCCCTGGGTCGATGCCAAGTCGATCGTCAAGGTCATGGCCACCAAAGCCCCCAAAGGAGCGACTTTGTTCCTGCGCGCCGAAGGCGACGATGCAGTCGATGCGATCGCCGCCATTGTGGGGCTCATCGAGCGTGACTTCGACGAAGGCGGCAGCCATGCCCACCCTTAGGGGCAGCGGCACCGTCGCCTCGATCGGCTACGCCTCGGGCCCGCTGTTTCGCCTCGACCAGGATGAGCTTGGTTACCAGCCCAGCGGTGAGCCGGCAACCGAGGCCGCGAGGTTGCGCGATGCCATCGCAGCCGCCGCATCGGCCGTCCTAGTCCTCATCGAGGACGCCGACGAGGACAGTGCTGCCATCCTCGAGTTCCAGGTCGCCATGTTCGAGGACGACGCCCTCGCCGAGCCAGCCTTCGACGCCATCGAAGATGGGGTGGACGCGGCGACCGCCTGGACGGCGGCCCTCGACGAGCAGATTGCCGGCTACGATGCGGCTGATGATACGTATTTTCGGGCCCGCAGCGCTGATCTCGCCGATATCCGCGATCGGGTATTGCGCGGCCTCTCGGGCCTGGCCGATACACGGGCGCCCGATGGCGCCGTGCTGTTTGCGCGCGAGCTCACGCCGACGCAGTTTCTGACGGTCGACTGGGGGCAGGGCGGCGGCATCGTCCTGACCGAAGGCA
>JANXSI010000195.1 GCA_025352765.1 Devosia sp.
TCGAGCTGCACATTGGCCTTGCCCATCTCCGAGGTCAGCAGATTGACGATCTGCACCGACGAGCCGTCGCAGAACAGCTGCCCAAGGGTCTTTTCGTGAAAGGCGATGCCGTAGCTTTTGACCAGCTCGATGAAGCGCTGCGGCGTGTAGCGGGCAAGCGCCGAATAGGCAAAGCGCGGGTTCTCGGACAGGAAGCGGTCGGGCCTAGTATTGACGTTGGTGAAGTTGCAGCGGCCGCCGCCTGAAATACGGATCTTTTCCCCCGGCCCCTTGGCGTGGTCGACCACCAGCACGCTGCGCCCGCGCTTTCCCGCCTCGGTTGCCGCCATCATGCCGGCAGCGCCAGCGCCCAGAACCACTACGTCGAACTGTCTCATGCGTGCCAATTAGCACATCTGGCCCGGCGCACGAGCCGGCTCGCGATCCTCCCGGCGCCCGGCGTCCGGCCCGCCGCTTTCCCGCCGCTATTGTTCCACTAGACTTGGGCGCCACCCGGGGGGACGACATGCTCAGGACCAACAACGCCGCGCGCCTGCAGGAAACCGTCAGGGGCGTCGAGACCATGACGCGGTTCGCCCTGGCGGTGCTGTCGCTCGCTTCGGGCGTCTACACCTACCTCGGCGTCCGCGGCCTGCTCGATGGCACGGCGACCTTCGTGTTCTTTGCTGCCATCATTTATGCCGCCGCCGTGTCGGTCGCCATCTACGCCTTCTGGACCTTCATGCTGCGCTTCGTGCCGCTCGTCACCCAGGCGGGCCAGCGCGCCGCGCTGTTTCTGACCATGGCGGTCGGCTGCTTCATGATCATGGCGATGTCGTCCTGGCTGAACGCCGCGGCCCTCGCCGGCTCCGCCGCGCTCGAGCAGCACCTCTCGGTCAACCTCGAGGGCTATGTCGCCGATTTCGACGCCGCCCACGCCAATGCCCTCGCCGCCCAGTCGCTGCTGCCCGACGTGCAGCGCGCCGCCGACCGCTTCGGCCGCCTCGCCGACGACGAACGCAGCTCCGGCGCGCTCACCGGCACCACCGGCTCGGGCTCGGTGGTGCAATTGCTGACCCAGATGTCGGCGCAGATGACGGAGCTCTCGACCACCATCACCACCTCGCGCGACCAGGTACAGACGCTATTCGACCAGGGCAGCGCCCACCTCGCCAAGATGCGGGAACTGGTGTCGGGCGCCGACGAAATCGGCCCGCGCTCCGACGAATTCGCCGCCGAAGTGGTGCAGCTCAACGCCGTCATCACCTCGCTGCAGCAGACCGACGTCGCCCCCTCGGTCAAGCGCGCCGCCGCCGATCTCGCCGCCGGCTTCATTGCCCCGGCCGCGGATGGCGGCAGCACCGATCTCGTCAACCGGCAGGATGCGGTGATGGGCACCGTGCGCGACTCCGTAACCGCCCAGTCGGCGGCCCTCTCGGCCGCGGCCGACGAAATCCTCAACCAGCCCAAGGTCGCGCCGCACCGTTTCACCCCGCTGAGTTCGGCCGAGGCGGTGCTGCGCTACTGGAGCGACTTCATCCCGAGCTGGGCGGGCGCCATCTCGATCGACCTCCTGCCGGTGGTGCTGGTCCTCGTCCTGATGATCGTCCACGACGCCATGCGGCGCGAAAGCGCCAATGTCGGGGACGGTGAGACCATGACCGCCGGCGAAATGCTGCGGGCCATGGATCTCTACCGCCAGCTCACCGGCCAGCCGCTGGTCGCCCCCGAAGCCGTCGCCGTGGTGACCCCGGTCGAGCCGGTGGTGGTCGTCCCCGAAGCACCCGTCGTCGTCGCGGCCGCCGAGCCACCCCCTACTGCAGCGCCAGCACCCGAAAAGCCCGCCGCCGATGCGACCGTTACGGCGCTCGATGTGACGCGAAAACCCTCGCGCACCTGAGATGGCCTCGCTCACCCGCCGGGTTATCGACTGGGCTGCCGCCTTCGAGGATGGCGCGATCATCCGCGCCGCGTTCTTTGGCCTCCTGACCGCGACCGGCGTCATCCTCTATCTCGACTACACCGAAATGAGCGCCCGCAAGGGGGCCGCGACCACCCCCGATCTGTCGCCGATCCTCCCCGCCTTCGATCCCGCCGCCCCCGGCGGCACGCCCGGGCCGGCGGTGACCACCCTCATGGACGTGCTGCGCCAGCCGCTCGAGGTGAAACTCACCACCGGCGGCGTCCTCGCGCTCACCGGCACGATCGACCCCGGCGCCGCCGATCGCGTCGCCGCCGAGATTTTGGCGCATGGCGAATACATCAGGACCGTCGCCCTCGATTCCCCCGGCGGCGCGGTGGCCGAGGCCCTGGCGATCGGCAAGCTGATCCGCGAAAAGGGCTACGCCACCACCGTTGCGGCGGGGTCGCTCTGCGCCTCGTCCTGCCCGCTGGTGTTCGCTGGCGGCAAGGAGCGGCTCGCCACCGACCGCTCGGCCATCGGCGTCCACCAGATCTATGCGGCGACGGCTGCCGGCTCGCTGACCTCGCGGCTGGCGGCAGCCGGCAACGCCATGAGCGACGCCCAGACCCTCACCGCCGAAATCTCGCGCTATCTCGCCGCCATGGGGATCGACGCCGAAGTCTGGCTGCGCGCGCTCGAGACTCCGCCCGACAAATTGACTTATTTCTCCCCAGCCGAGCTCACAGGGTTAAAATTGGCCACCCGACTCACCAAGTAATCGGGAGGCACTGCCGGAACTCAAATCTGCGCAGTGACGTTGCGGAACTTGGACACCTTGGGAGGGGTAACCAAATGACAACCATTCAGACTCTGACTCAGCATCGCGATATTCAGAACTGGGTCTCGGCCCGCAAGGGCCTGCCCGCCATGGTGCGGGCGCCCGACAGCTCGGGGAGCGTCCGCTCGCGCCTCGCGCTGCATTTCGACAAGATCGCCAAGCCGCGCGGCATGCCTGGCGTCGACCAGGGCGCCATGCCGGTCAGCTGGTCGGCTTGGTTCGCCGAACTCGACCGCCAGCAGCTGGCGCTCCGGGTCTCGCCCAACAGTACCGAATACGAATTGATCGAGCGCAAGAACCTCAATTAAGAGTTCTGCCACAGCAATTGTCGGCCCGGCAGGTCGCCGGGCCCTTTCTCTTGGAGCGTCAGATGTCGCGTATCTTGAAGACCGGCGAAGAAATCCGGCAATGGGCCGAGGCCCGCTCCGGCATGCCGGCATGGTCCGAACTGCCCAGCGGCAGCCGCACGGTCACGGTGCTGCGCATCGTTTTCGACCAGTATCTGCTCAATTCCGGCGAGAACCAGGACACCGATCGTCCGGGCGGCCTCGATCTGACCGGCTGGGACGAATGGCTGGCCGAGCTCAACAACCAGAAGCTCGCCCTTAAGGTCGGCGACAAGATCGACGGCGTCCTCGACAACGACTTCGAGTTCGTCCCGGCCACCACGCAGGCCTGAGCCAGACTCTCAGTCAGCGTCCTCCCCTGTGCGAAGCGCGGGGGAGGTACCGCCGAAGGCGGGGGTGGGGGTTGATTGCGGTTCCCCAAACTCTGCGAGACCTCAAATTCCGCAGTCATCTCCCTCCCCTTGCGGGGCTTCGGAGCGACGGCGCGGCCTTCAAATCGATCCGGTGGAGCGATTTGAGCGGAGAAGGCCACGGCAGTGGCGGGGATCAAGGCCAGACGATAGGCATCGCGTTCGGCTTAAGTGACACGCACCCGCCGCCAATTGCCTAGTTTCGCCAATCCCTTGCACGAAATCCGCACCAACTTATCGACGCCCCTTTGACCCGGTGTATTCTCCTGCCATCCACTCGCACTGAGCGAGGTCGCGACGAACGGCTGCGGGTGGACAGGTGGGGGCAAGGGTTTCGTGCCCTGCCAGGCTCGCAGCGGTAACGGCCCATGGTGCCCCCATGCCCGCCCCCGTTCCAAAAGCCCCACCAC
>JANXSI010000197.1 GCA_025352765.1 Devosia sp.
GCCGGGCGCGGGGCTTCGGCAACCGGCGCGGCGGGACGCGGTGCGGGGGCTTCGCCCACCGTCACGGTGCGGGGAGCGGGCTGCGGCGCGGGCGCGGCGCGAACCGGCTCGGGACGCGGTGCCGGGGCGGGCGGCGGGGTCGGCTCGCGACGCGGCTCGATCCGCGGTGCCTCCTGGCGGGGCGCCGGTGCGGACGCCGACCGGCGCTCGCTGACGTCGTGCGTCGCCGACTGGGCGCGAACGATGGCGTTGAGCTCGCTGAGCGCTTCGATCTGCTCGGCGACGACGCGACGCATCGCAGCGGCGCTGGTCCGGGTCTCTTCCGGGAGCTCCATGACGCCGCGGGCGAGTTCGGAGCGCGTGGCTTCGAGTTCGCTGCCGACTTCCTTGGCGGTCTCGCGCATGGCGGCGGCGGTCTCGTTGAAGCGGCGGGTCGCCTCTTCGAGGGCCTGCTGCATCTCGAGGATCATCGTCGCCTGCGTCTGGCGCAGGGTGTCGGAGGCCTTCTCGGTCTCGCTGCCGGCGGTCTCGCGGAACTGGGCGAGCTGGGCCGACACTTCACGCGAACTCGAGGCGAGGGCGGAGCTGACCTGGTCGGTGTTGGAGGCGAGCAGCGAGCTCACCTGCTCGCTGGTCGAGCCGAGCGTCGAGTTGAACTTCTCGGCCGTGAGGTCGAGGGTCTTGCTCAGCTCCTCGGCGGTCGCGCCGAAGGTGCTGCCAAAGCGCTCGGTCGCGGTGTCGAGCGTGCTGGTCAACTGCTCGGCGGTCGTTCCCAGCGCGGCGTTGAACTGCTGGCTGGTGGAGGTGATGGCCGAGTTGAACTGCTCGGTCGTGGCCGACAGCACCTCTTCGACCTGCGTGCCGGTGGAGGCGAGGACGCTTTCCATCTGGGCGCGGGCGTCGAGCAGGCGCCGTTCGGTCTCGTTGACCGCGTCGGCGATGTTCTGGGCGAAGCCGCGCATGCGGGCGTCGATCTCGTCGGCACGGCCGATGAAGCTCTGGGCCAGCGTGTCCATGGCAGCCCGGCGTTCTTCCAGGGCGTCGAGCGACTGGTTGCCGGCTTCGCTGAGCGCTGCGGCCGAGCGGTCGATGGCGGTGACCTCGTTGTTGAGGTTGCCCATCATCGAGCCGAACTCTTCGATCATGCCGCGAACCGTCTGCTGCAGGGCCGCGACCTGGGTCGTGACGATTGCACCAGCCTGCTCGGTCGAGCCGACCGCGTCGCGGACCGTCGCCGAATAGGCCGCGGTCTGGTTGGCGACGGAGGTTTCGAGCTGCGCCAGATTGGTGTTGGCGCTCTCGAGCACCTGCTGGAGGAGCTGGTTGGCCTGGTTGAGGCGGCTGAAGGCTTCGTTGGCGTCGGACTGGATGCGCTCGGAGGTGGCGCCCATCAACTGCTGGGCATGCTGAGCGCTGGCCGCGAGGGCATCCTCGAGGACGTTGCCATGGGCCCGCAGCATGGTCTCGATCTGCGCCGAGCGGTCGCTGACGAGCTGGGCGAGACCATCGCTCTGGGTCGTGACCACCTGGTTGAGCGCGGAGATCCGCGTCTCGATGGCGTCGGCCGCGGCGACACCCTTGATCGAGATGAGCTCGTCGATCGACCGCGAGGCGTGCTGGATCTGCTCCATGGCCTGGCGGACATGGGTGTCCATGCGATCGGCGGTCTCGGCGACGTCGAGCGTGATGGTCGCAGTGGCGGCGACGATGCGCTTGCTGATCGTCTCCTCGATGCGGTCGGCGCCCGATTCGAGATCGGCCATCGACTGCACCAGGGCGGTATTGATCGCAGTGTTGAGCGAGGCGAGGCGCTCGGCCGTGATGTCGGCGCGGGCGGTGATCGCTTCGGGCAGGGTGCCGAGGCGCTGGTCGACCATGTCGGTGATCGCCTTGCGGGCAGAGTTGACGCCGGTCTCGATGATGTCGGCAGCACGGCGGGCGCTTTCGCCCACGGTTGCGGCCGCACCGTCGATACGAGCGGTCACGCCGCTTTCGGCGTCGGCAATGCGCAGGATGGCGCTGTCGATGCCGCGGCCGAGGTTGTCGTTGACCTCGCCGACCTTGCTGGCGATGAGCGTCGACACGGCGGTGGCACGGTCGGCCATGATGTCGGTGACGCTGCGGAGGCTCGCGTCGATCTTGTCGCGGGCAGCGGTGCCCTGGGCATCGATCGTGCGGGCCAGTTCCATCGTGCGGTCGCCGATGGCGCCGGCGATAGCTGCGGTGTGGGTGCCGAGCACTTCAGCGAGCTGCTGAGTACGCGTGTTGAGCGCATCGGAGAGTTCCGACGAGCGGGTGCCGACCGTCGAGGCCAGCAGCTGGGTGCGCTGGTCGAGCGTCGCCGACAGCGCGTTGGTGTGCTGCTGCAGGGTGCTGTCGACGCCGGCGAAGCGGGCCTCCATGACCTGGCCGATATTGAGCGCGTGCTGGGTCAGGCTGTTATCGTGCAGCGTGGTGCGGCCGGCCAGCAGTTCGTTGATCTCCTGGGCCCGTCCGAGCAGGGCGCTCGAGAGTTCCGAGGTGCGGCTCTGCACGGTCTCGTTGAGGTGATCGACGCGGCTGTCGAGCGCGTTCGACAGTTCGCCGGTGCGGGCCTGGATGGCGGTCGTCAGCGTCTGGACGCGACCGTCGAGCGCATTGGCGAGTTCGCCGGTGCGGGTCTGGATGGCGCTGCTCAGGGTCTGAACCCGGCCGTCGAGAGCCTCCGAGAGCTCGCCAGACCGCATCTGCAAGGTGTCGCTGAGGATGCTGACGCGGCTGTCGAGCGCGTCGGCCAGCTGGCCGGACCGGGCCTGCAGGGTGTCATTGAGCACGTTGACGCGGGTGTCGAGCGCTTCAGCGAGTTCGCCGGTGCGGCTCAGCAGGGTGTCGTTGAGCGCCTGGACGCGACCGTCGAGGGCATCGGCGATGATCTGCGAATGTCCCTCGAGTGCGTCGGACAGCTCACGCGAGCGGTTGCCGATGCCTTCGGTGATCTGCTTGGAGCGCTGCCCCAGCGTTTCGATCATCTCACGGGTGCGCTGGTTGACGATGTCGTTGAAGTGGCCGGACTTTTCGTCGAGGGCCATTTCGAGCACGTTGGCGCGGGCGGCGAAGCTCGCATTGTGCTTTTCGAGCGCCGAGACCAGCTTGTCGCCCTTGTCGCCGACGACGCCGTCGAGCGCCTGCAGGCGGGTGTCGATGACAACCGCGATCTCGTCGAGGCGGGCATCGAACTGGGTGAGGTTCTGGGAGCCCGCGCCCATCAGGGTGATGCGGGCGCGCTCGGTGGTGTCGTCGAGGGCGCCGCTCAGCTCGATCATGGCGGTCTGGAGCTTGCTCTCCATGGAGTTGACCTGGATCGAGATCGACTCGTCGAGCTGCTTGGTCAGGTTGCCCATGATGGATTCAGCCTCGCGGCTGCGGGCCTGGATGTCGGTCGAGATGCGGGTGCCGATCATGTCGAGGGCCGAGGACACCTCGTGGCCGCGATCACGCAACTGGTCGAGCAGGGTGATGCCGCCCTGGCTCAGGAGCTTGGCGAGCGAGGAGGTGCGGTTCTCGATGGCTTCCGACAGGGTGGTCGAACGGCTGTCGAGCGCGTCGGTCAGGGCCGCGGTGCGGCCGTCGATGACCGAGCTGAACTCGAGCGTGCGGTTCTCGAACACCGTCGAAATCGACGAAGACCGGTCCTCGAGCGTGATGTTGAGGCGCGACGCGCTGTCATCGAGGGCGGACAGCAGATGGCTGGTGCGCTGATCGATCAGCGACACGAAGCTCTCGGTGCGTTCGCCGAAGGCGCCATTCAGCGAATTGCCGGCGGTCTCGAGCGCCTTGGTGAGGTTGCCGCCCGATTCGACGATGGTGCCGGCGATGCGCTGCGAAATCATGTCGAGATCGAACACGAGGCCGGTGTGGCTCTCGGTGATCGCCTCGCGGACGCGCTCGGTGTTGGTGATCACGGCTTCGCGCTGGCTGGCGAGTTCCTGGATCAGGGCGCGCATGCGCGATTCATTGTCGGAATAGGTGCGCTCGAGTGCGGTGACCTCGTTGTGGATCATCACTTCGAGTTCGCCGGCGCGGCTCAGCGCGCGTTCGAGGCCATCGCCGAGGGCGTTGACTTCGCGACGGACGGCCTGGCCGACCGAGGCGACCTTCTCGGACGCAGTGGTTTCGGGTTCGGCCAGCCGGATGGCGGCATGCGTGACGGCGGTGGCGGCGTTGCGCAGGTCCTGGGCACGACGGATGAGCGTCGCAATGGCAAAGAAGCCGAGCACCGGAATGACGGCGAGCGCGATGAGGCCGATGAAGTCGTTCGAGGCCCAGAAACCGGGCGTGCCGAAGTCCTTGCCGTTGCGGATCAGCGCGATGGCGGCGATTGCCACCACCCAGCCGATGGCGACGAGGATGGCCACGAAGCTCGGCGTCGAGTTGGAGCGCGACTGCAAACCGTAGAGAATGCGCGAGCCCTGGAAGCGATCGTCATTGGCGACGGAGCCGGACATGGCGGCCTGCCGGTCGGCGACGCGACTGCGGTCGTTGCGCGTGCTGGTTGCGCGCGGCGTCACGGCCGGCTCGGGCTGAGCCTGCTGCGGAGCCGCGGCGGGCGAGGGCCCGCCAAACACCGAGTCTTTCAGAGCATCCTCGACCGCCGAGAAGGCGAGCGTTGCGGGATCGTCTTGGGTGTTGGGTTTTTTCGCCATACTCTTTTACAACTCTCGCGTCGGCTGTTTGCGACTAAAGGCGGCATCAGAGTTGTCATGGACCGGGGGCCCTTTCGGGACTCCAGACCATTTGGGTAAAAAGCGATTCAAATCCCGCTTTAAGTCCCGACCCCACGCCGCCGAACGCCGGGTAAGCCACACCTTACAATCAATTTGAGGCAAACCGAGCGCTTTCTTAAGCAAAGGTTAATTTGGGCGGATTGGTGGCGCCTTGTCAGAATGGATGCAGTGCCAACGTCCGGTTTAATGGGCTGTTCATTCGCAATCTCTAGGGTTTAGGCAGTTGCCAGTTGGCATTGTGTACGTCGTGCGTGAGGCAGAAATGCGTGGACAAAGTGGGGCCAAGGCCCGCGAGGCGCTCGCGCCTTCCAATCCCATCCGGCGTCCGATCGATCTCGATCACCTGAGCCGGCAGACGATGGGAGATTCGGGTCTGGAACTCGAGGTCCTGCGACTGTTCGACGAGATGAGCCGGACCTACTACCGGCGTCTCGAGACCAGCACGACGGTGACCGACCTGCTGACCAATCTGCATACCCTCAAGGGCGCGGCCGCGGGGATCGGGGCGTTCGGCCTTGCCGACCTCGCCCGTGTTGCCGAAATCGAGCTGCGCTCGGGAGCAGCGGTCAATCCGGAGCGGATCGACGATCTCGGAATCGCGGTGGCTGAGGTTTCGGCCTTCATTTCGCGCCGCGTGGAAGCCGCCGCGGCATAGGAGCCGCGCGGAGGCTTCGCTTGCGGCCCGGCGAGGGCCCGGATATACGCGGGCGCATGCCAGAAATCACCTTTATCGAAGCCGACGGAAAGACCTACGAGACCGAGGCAGAACTCGGCTCGACCGTCATGGAAACCGCCATCCTCAACGGGGTGCCGGGAATCATTGCCGAATGCGGCGGGGCCTGCACCTGCGCGACCTGCCATGCCTATGTCGACGAGGCGTGGACGG
>JANXSI010000274.1 GCA_025352765.1 Devosia sp.
TCAGCCCATCGCGCCTTCATCGTCAATGGACTGGCCGATATCGAGGGGCACTTGGCTTGGCTCCTCCATCGCCATGACCATATGGGTATGGCCGCGTCGATCGAAATGCGGGTCCCGTTCATCGA
Organism: Devosia sp.; assembly: GCA_025352765.1. GTDB lineage: Bacteria > Pseudomonadota > Alphaproteobacteria > Rhizobiales > Devosiaceae > Devosia_A. Next base: position 126 of record JANXSI010000274.1, read on the forward strand.
GAACGCGCTCATTGACATGGCTCTGCACTTGCCGTTTCGCGCCAAGCGCCGGGGACGACAAAGCAAATGGCTCGAGAAGCAGGTTGCACGACAGCGCCTGCCAGACCGCGTGGTGTTCGCCAAGAAGAAGGGCTTTCCAATGCCCCACCATTATACTGCGGGTACCGAGCAGCTGCTTGTGGGGGGGCTACTTTCTGATCTCTTGGGTTGGTCGAGCACAACAACGGCGGCCGTCGTTGAGGCGCTTGGTCAAGCGCAGTGGTTACGGTTCGACGCCGTCGCGCTAGAGATTTGGCTCCGGCAAGCGCTTGCCGGCGAGACAGCCGAAGAAACCGGAGAACGACTGGTCGCACTCGCCAAGTGACGACCCATCAGGTCTGAAGGTGGGAAAGGAAAGTCTTGTCCTGCTCCCAGAGAGCGTTGCCTTTGACAACGATGAGGTTTGCGTGCCGATCCCCGAGCATTTCCAGCGTGTCGTGCAACGTTCTTGCAGAGAGGATTCGGTTCTGTCCAAGCGTTTTGGACAACCGTGCTGCCGAGCTTTCGGCTTCGCCAAAACCTATGACGAAATCGCAAGCTTCGACGGCGGCGACAAGCAACTGCCGGTAGCGCAGCGTTGAGCCACCGCTGCCGGTGTCTGAGAGGCCGCCGAGGACAAATACGCGCGATCCTTCGCTCATCTTGCTGAGGTCCGCGACGAGCAGCTTGGCCGACCAAAGCGGCGCCTTCACCGTGTCCAGGACGACGGTCCTACCGCCTCTCGCCGCGTGCACGGACATGCGGCCATAGGCCGGTTCGATCGTTTCGATGGTCGCAACTGCCCTGTCCAGGTCAAGCCCATACGCATAGGCGCAAGCCAGCGCGCCAAGCACATTAGTGAGCATTAGGGTACCGAGGAAGCGAGTTGACACCCGGCGTCTCACCCCATCCACGACCATGTCGAATGCAAGGCGTCCTGGAAGGCTGGACACGATATTCTCCGCTCGTACATGCGCCTTGGTGTTGACGCCGAACAGGACGACGCGGCCCGTTGCTGATTTTGCGAGCGTGCAAGCCCCCTCATCATCTGCATTGAGCAAGAGTAGCCTAGTGTGGCGGGTCAGGGTTTCGAGTTCAGCTGCGACGCCCGATATGGTCCGGAACGCCGTGAAGTGATCCAGACCCACACTCGTGACGATGGCACAATCGGGACGGAGCGTACGGGACACGTCGCCCAGGGTGCCGAGGGGAAATTCGCTTACTTCTTGAATGACAAAATCGACCGGCTGCTTGAGTCTTCGCACGGTCCGAAGGCATGGCCGTTCGGTATTGTCCACAAATCCGAACTTGACCTCTCTCTGGTTGGCAAAGAGACGCCCGGTGAGCATCGTCGTGGTCGATTTTCCGCAACTACCGATGACGGCGATGTACTGTCCGACCCGGCGCTCCCGGTTTCGACTGGCCTGTCCGCGCCAAAACGGCATCATCCGCTGTGCGTAGCCCTTGGCGAGATCTTCGCCCCAGTTTTCGAGTTTGCGGTGAACTAACGAGAATGCATTCAATTCAGGTGCCCAATCTTGCCCATCTCAACGAGTAGCTGACATTTTCCAGACCGTGCAAGCTCGGCGCGAGGTTCCTTGAGACCTAGAACTACTGAGAATTGAAAGGTAGGCGCAGTGCCGGGTTCCAGCCGAGCCAGCGCGCGTTGGCGATCAGCACGCCCAATGCGGCGAGGAGGTCCGCGCGGTTCTGCGGCCGAAACAGCGAGCCGCCGAATCTTGGGTTGATTTCGAGCACCGCCATCTGTCCATCATGCAGGCGCTTGTAGTCGACGTTTACCGGGCCGCTGTAGCTGAGGGGCCTGAGGATGGCGCCGATATCGGCGATGTCTTGGGCACTGATAGAGGCAGGCAACGTCGGCTCGCTGGTGTGGGGATAACGAATAGCGTTACCTTCTTCGATGTGCTGGTAGGCGAGGCTCCAGATCAGGTTCCCGTCCACAACAATGCCGTGGAGGGTGAACTCTGGCCCCGGAACGAAGCGCTGGATCACGAACCGCCCGCCATCGTAGGGCGAGGAGTGCAGGTGCAGGGCGAGGTTGGTGGCGTCTGCGCAAATGACGACGCCGGAGCTGCTCTGCCCGTCCGTCGGCTTGAGGACGGCGGGAAAGGCGACTTCGTCCGGCGCTGTCCACGTTTCGGGCATCAGGCGGCTCAGCCCGGCTGCGGAAACATGCCGCCAGAGAGAGAGCTTGTTGCCAACGGTCGCAATCGCTTCCGGCGTCGGAAACAGCCCCCAGCCGCCGCGCGGCGCATAGCGCGCTGATGCCTCCCGTACCGGAAACAACAAGCGCTGCGATTGCCGGGACGGCAGGGCGAAATGCAATCCACGCCGCTTTCGCGTGATGTTTCGTACCGGCAGACTCGCCCACAGATCCGATCGGGGCTCGAGCGCCCGCCGCCAATCGTCGAAAAATCTGCCCAGCAGGACGATGTCAAATCTTTCGGGCCTCGGCGGGTCCGGTGCGGCAGGCCTATTCGGCAGAATAAAGCTCAACGGGTTAGATACCGTGTCTTCCACCAGCGCTCGCGCACCTGTCGATAGTAAACAGCATTCGTCATGGCGTGTCGATAAAGCCGGGAAAACGCCGTTCTGCGTAGGGTAATTCGCCACGGGGTGGGGCCCTCGGTGAAATGTACGATGGCGGGGCACAGCGCTTCGTGCGCGGGCGTCGGCGCCATCAAGTTGTAGCGCCAGTCCAGCCGCTTCCAGGCTCGTGCGAAGACGATGTTCGCCAGCTCCTGGTCAAAAAACAGCCGCGAGACATCCATGTGCGAAGGCAATTGTCTGGCGAAGGCAAGGATATCGGCATTGGCGAGAGCCTTCAGATCGATCAACAACACGCCACTGTTGAAGTAGCTCTCACCCGGTCCTGGTTGATGCCGCTTGGCGCGAAGATCGCGACCCAGCCTTTGGTGGATATGATGGATATCCTGCACGGCGGCGAGAGCATTGCCACAAAGGTCGGTATTGTAAAGTGGCATTAGGTCCTCGAGAACTAGAACATCACTATCGAGGTAGATAATACGGCTGACATCGTTGGGCACGAGGCGATCGAGCAGTAGGCGAGCGTAGACAATACGGGGCCAGCGACTGCTCGTTCGCAGCAGTTGCGAGAGTTCTATCAGACTCTCGTTTTCTGATAGATCGTAGTGGAAAAATTTCGCTCCGAATTCGCTGGAGATGCTTTCTAGGACGCCCCTATGATCGTCTGCAAGATGCTCGTGGCACAGATGAAAGTACAGGTCTTGCGGCCGATGCGATGTCACAGAGATCGAGCGCATGACGGTGTAGGCGAGAGCCCAGTGGCTGTCAGTGAATGTCAATGCGATGTGAAGCGGTTGTGCCATACGTTGCTCTAGCCCTGGACTCATCGGCCCCAGACGGTCGTCCAAGCTCTGATGTTAAAGCATGACTGTTGCGGACACCAAGTCCTGCGCTGCCGACGATGCGTGACGTTCAGGGGATCTCCCCCCCACGAGGTATGTGGCACTGGCGGTGATCACGACAGTGTCGAGTGCGACCGCTCGGCGCGCCTTGGCAACCGTGTTGTTGCTAGATCAGCACATGGAGTGGCCTCGACGGGGCTCAGTCGACAATCTCCCGGCCATAGCCTGCGAGCTTGCTGCCTAAAAACAGTCCAGTAGGAGTGTCAAAGGGGATGATTTTCCTCGAAACACCCCCCTGAAGTCGGCTGAGGTGGTAGGCGACGCTCGCTAGGAAGGGCGGCGCATCGCGCCAAAGACGCAACAGGCGGATGGACCATGGCGCAGGGTTGCTGCTGCTTACCACAGGAGTCAGATTGCCTTGGGCGAGTTCGGACGCTTCGGTTTTATTTATCTGGATGCAGAGGGCTGGATCGGCAAGCGACAGGTTGAGGTCCTTTCCCGGCGCGGTGTACGGGCGAAAGAGAAATCGGTCGACGGGGCCCTCGAAAACATCCTGACGGGTGAGCAGCGCGCGCGCAGCTTTGACGGAGACGAGATAGCCAGCCGATCCCCATTGGGTCGAACAGAACGGCCGCAGGCCGATGTCGCCCAGGGTCGTCGCAACCGGCAGCACGCGCGCTCGACGCGCGGTCGCTTCGATATGGACGAGGTCGAGCGAGGATGTCTCTGGCTTTGAGAAAAACTCTGAAAGGAACTGCGGAAGGCGATGGGAGATGAGGACGTCATCTTCGAAAATGAGGCCCCAGTCGGCTCCGTTTTCCACCAGCATCTGCCAGGCCCGCATGTGGCTCATCGTGCAGGCGAGCTGACTCCGGCTGACCACCCGGACACTGTTGGGGTTGCAGTGCTGCTCGAGTTCGCTCGGGGGGATGGAACTCACGGCCACTGCGCTGATCCGTTGGGCCGCCAACCCCAGCTCTGCGAACTGGCGCTCCATGTGCGCGCGACGATCAGACCGACGGTCAAGATTTATATAGTAGATAGGTGGCAACAAATCGGTCCCCGAACGCACAAGCCTTAGCACAGCCGCCTTGCGAGGGGCGTAGCAACTGGCGGCTGATATAGCCTAAGCGACTGGTCTAATTGAGATCCCAGCACATGGCGCGCCCCTTGAATGGCTTCCAATGCGCCATACCCCACGAACCCGATGGTATAATGTTGCCGTTTTCTTTCCAACCATTGCCCGCAACAAGGTCACAGCCGCGTTCGGACGGATCACCACTTAGGATTGCGGCGCGAGGTTACGGGGACTGGCCTTTCCTCCGTCTACTGCAGCAATGGAGGGGCGTCGGCTTGGCTCATTGGGATAGAAACGCGATAGCAGAACAAGCAGGTTGAGAACTCGCGGATCGATTGTTCAAAGATACGACGCGCCAGCGATAGTTCCTCAATCTGCATAGTCCTGCAGGCGGCCATGTTGATCTCCCGGCTTTAGAGGTGTCGCCCGCTTTTGCGCTGCCTCACTAGCGATAGTGCTATACGCAACAGACAGGTCCCTGAGGCCATCCAAAGCGCATGACGCACCGCCCCAGCTCCGGATCTCTGGCATTCGCCGCGAAGCCGGGCGAAATAGGTCACATGTCTGACCTTAATACGATTCTCGATCTGATCCCTCCGTCCGCGCGGTTGATCAATGCCAGAACCGGGAAAAGCATCCGCGCCTCAGCCCTGCTGGCCGAAGTGGCCGCGCGCGCCGCAACGTTGCCGGCGTCACTGCGTGGCGGCGACCGCGTCGTCATCGGCGCCGCCGACCCACTCGAATTTCTGTTGTTTTTGTTTGCCACGTGGCATCGCGGTTGTGTTGCGGTAGCCGTCAATCCGGCGTTGGCGGGCCCCGAGCAGGCGAATGTCATCGACACCACCGGCGCACGTCATTGGTGTGGCGAGCTACGCGCGAAACTGCCTGACTATGCTCCGGTGTCGGCTGCCGGCGCAGGGGCAAATGAAGAAGCGCCCGCGCTCATCCTCATGACGTCGGGCACGACGGGACGGCCCAAGGGCATCGTGCACAGTCTGGCGAGTCTGCGCCGTCGCATCAGCCACAACCTTGCTGCCATCGGCACCGCATCGCTGGCCAATACGCTATGCGTCCTTCCGGTGTTTTTTGGCCACGGTCTGATCGGCAACGTGCTCACTCCGCTCGCAGCAGGTGGCGCCGTGCATCTATGGCCAAATCCGCTGCTGGCTGAGCTGTCCGGCACTGGCCCCTATATCGATACGAACGCCATCTCGTTCATGAGTTCGGTGCCGTCCTTTTGGAAGCTGGCGTTACGCGTATCGCCGCTGCCGCAGATACCCCTTACGCGCGTCCATGTTGGCTCAGCGCCGCTCGGGCTCTTGCTCTGGCACGACATCGCCGTGTGGGCCGGCACGCGCGCCGTGTACAACATGTTCGGAATGACCGAGACCGCCAACTGGATCGGCGGCGGTTCTCTCACCGACCCGCGCGCAGCCGACGGTTATGTCGGCACGGCGTGGGGTGGTAAACTAGCCGTTCGCGATGAGGACGGCCACGTACGTTCGTATGGAAGAGGGGAAGTCCTCGTGCACTCGCCATCATTGATGAGGGGCTATTTCGAGCGCCCGGATCTCGACGCCGAAGCAATGCATGAGGGCTGGTTCTGCAGCGGCGACGTGGGTGAACTCGCGGCCGATGGCCATCTCACACTGATTGGCCGGATCAAGACCGAGATTAACCGGGGCGGCATCAAGATCCAGGCAGAAGAAGTCGACATGCTGCTCGAACGCCATCCCGACATCATAGAGGCCTGCGCCTTTGGTATTCCCGACCCTGCCGCTGGTGAGGCAGTTGCAGCCGCCATCGTGCTGCGGCCCGGCGCGTCATTTGTCCCCGAAGCGATCAAGGCCTGGTGCCGCACGCAGGCGCGTGCCGACGTCGTGCCGGCCCGGCTCCACCTCATGCAGTCGATTCCGCGCAATGACCGGGGCAAGATCGTCCGCGCCGATGTGCGCCGTATCACCGAGGGCGGCCATGGTTAGGCTGCGCTTGACCAAGAATCGATTGCTGGCCCGCGACCTTGAAACCGAGCGCTTCAATCTGCGCCATCTGGGACCGATCTCGGCAATCCGGACTACAGCGCACTGGCGGCGCGACCCCGAAATACTGGCTGCACTCTATCATTCCAGCAAGCCCCGGTCGCTCCTCAAGTGGATCCGCACAGGTCCCAGTCCGGACAATCTCGAACGGTTCGCATGGGCCATCATCCCGAAAGGAGAATCGAGGGCGGTCGGCATCCACACCGTGAGGTTGGAAGACTACCGCACCGCCAAGCTCATGGTGGCGCTCTCAGACCGGCAATGGTGGGGCCGCGACGTCGTCATCGAAGTGCGGGCTCGCCTCATCAACCATTTCTTCGCCAACGCCCAGATCGATCGCATCGAGGGCTCCACCTCCTCCATCAACGCCGCTTCGGTGTTCAACTACCGCCGACTTGGCTTCAGCCATTGCGGCACACGGCATCGCGTCAAGCAGAATCCCGAAGACGGGCGCGTCTACGACCTCATTGGCTTCGAACTCTTCCACGAGCAGTGGCAGAAATCATCGTTCTACGAGGACACGCCATGACCTCACTCGACAGCGCTTCCCGCTTGATCGCCACCGCCCTCGATCTACAATCCTTGCCGGGACCGGATGAACGCATGGACACCTTGCCCGCCTGGTCCAGCCTCGGCCATGTTCGCATTGTCATGGAACTTGAAGCCACGCTGGGTCGTGTCCTGACCGCCGAAGAAATCGTCAGTCTCTATTCCGTCCGGTCCGTCGCGAAGATTCTTGGCAGCGACAGGGGCTAGTGCAACGCTCTTTGTTGCTTTCAGCGCCAGCATGCTCACGAACCCCAGCGGGCGGGAAGAGCGATATCGGGCCGGCGTGACCAACACGACAACCCGAGGATCCGGCGATCCACGACCCGGCGACCCGGCGACCCGGGACTTGGGGACCCAGGACCCACCCTCGGGACTCGAGCAAAGCACCCAGGTGTCCGGGGGCGGGGGAACGGACGTTTAAGAATGCGGCGGGCGGGGCGGAGGCGGCTTGGAAATCGGCATCGAACACTGACCCGGAGCGTTCGTTGCCCTTTCGCATCTGGCGAATACGCGGGACTAACGTACGCGCGAAAGATCCAAGGGTTGCAGGGCAATGGCGGCCGTAGCTTCGTAGGCCCATGAACCGGAGCCGACGTCGACCCGGACTGCAGTCGGCCACGTCATGTCGGTGAGCCTCGAACTGGTCATCAGCATGAGAATGTCACCGGCAGTGGCAACGTAAGGGGCAATCATGAATCCCTCGGACGCCTCGCCAGTGATAAGTCGGAAGCGCCGCTCGGTGCGATCGGGGAAACGAATCGACATGCTCACCGACGGCGGTTTGAAAACTGCGTTGGCGAACTGGCCAGCAAGCGTCCGCTTGAGCTTGACTGAAATAAAGAGTGGCGTTCCGACCGGAAGCTCGATCCATTCCCCATTTGCTACAACGCGTGCATCGGCTTGCCCGGCCAGCCCGGTGCGCGGCACGAGCCGCTTCGACATCAGGAGCGTGCCGGCGACGAGCTCGACCGGTTCATAGCGTTCCATCAGAAGCGGCCAAAGGGCGCCTTCCGCAGAAGCCGGATAGCGTCGGTCGAGCGAGCCGGGCGCGAAAAGCAGATAACCTGGTGCGTCCTCTCCCTCGAAGAATGCGCGGTTGCGGGCAAACAGGGCGGGCGAGAAGGTCGTATACTCTTGGACACTCGGCCGGGGGCGGTAGTCGAGGCCGTTGGCAATGACTTCCGATTGCATCGAGGGGATCGTGTCGATCGTGCCGCTTAGGGAGGGCAGGGGCGTCGCTGCCGCGAGCCGCTGTGCGGCGGCTCGCGCACTGTCGTCCTGTCGTGAGCTCCAGCCCTTTGGATCCGATGCGATTTCAACGGCCGTCATCATCTGTTCGAAGGCGGTCCGTGCGACATTTCGGGGGTCGAAGGCTGAAAGTTGATGATAGCCGGAAAAAAGTGCTGCCATGCCGCACAGGGTTGAGACAACCGCCGTAGCGCCCGCAAAGATCCTGCTGCCACGTCCGCCGATAGGCCACAGAAAGAGCAGCGCGCCAAGGGCAAGACCGGTCCAGCCCTTTACCGTGTGTGCGTCCTGCCGGACGAAGCCGGCCTTGGCAAGGATGAGGCCGAGTCCCACCAGGATGGCCACGCGGGCCAGGCTCTGCGCCCAGTGATGGCGCTTCGCGAGGATCCCGCGGAATTCGGCGATTGCTGCAATGAGGACAAGCAGCGCAAACATGCCTGCCCAGAGGAGTAGCTCGGGCAACCAGCCGGAATAGGCCACTCCCTCGGGATAGAATGAGGAAACGTCGATGCTTGCCAAGATGAAGTCGGGGAAGTTCCTGAGGTCCTGACCAATGGCCATGAACCATCCGGCAGAACTGATGGCAAACAGCGGCACGGCGTATGGTACACGACCTCGCAGTACTCGTTGCAGGTCTGCCATGATGAAACTGCCACAGGCGAGAGGAAAGATTGAGAATTTGGCAAGACCGAGCACTCCGGCGAGGATCAAGCCGGTGACGACAAGCGCATGCGGGGGACGGTTGCCGCAAAGCAGGAGCGCAATGACCACCGGGAAGATGAGCCATGCCGAGTCTCGGTCCACACCCCACAACAGAGCCATCGCGGCGAGCGCGCCGAGCATGAGGCGTGTCACGGGATGCATGGCGCCGTCCGAGGGCGTCAGTTGAGCCGAAAAGGCAATGGCGAGGATCGTCATCCCGAAAAGGGCGATCAGTGAAAATGCCAGCGTGAACGGACCGGCGAACGCCCCAGTATAGAGCGCAGAGTATGGGCCCATCGTGAAAGCAAAATCCGGTCCGAATGCATAGCCCTTGAGGAGGGCGTAGACGCTCGCCGACACCCATGACGGGTCGAAGCCGCCCGCGATCATCGAAGGTGAAAGCGGCCTCGTACGGCCTATCAGTATGAGCAGGAAAAGCAGGGCCTGAAAGCCGTTTCCGAGGCCCAGCCGAACCGAGCCCAACACACGACGATCGAGTAGTGCCATGTCGCGAAGCTCCACGTCAGTGGACTGCCCCGTTGAGTGGTCCGGGATGCTTGTTAGTGCATGCCTCGTTTGTCGTCCATGTGCGTGAACGCTAGCGCCCCCAAGCTAGCGCCCACAAGCCACCGTCCCGAAGCCACCGCACCGGACACGATGCATCCTGGCAAGGGTTGTGTCCCAACGCGTGGTGTAGCTGAGGAGCGCGGTGGTCATCGGCGCTTTCGGGTAGGGTCTGGTTGCTTACAC